>NZ_NUEU01000029.1:0-82056 GCF_002556365.1 Bacillus sp. AFS002410 | reverse complement strand
TTTTAGACTAACTTAAAAAACCATGACTTTATGCATGAAAACCACTAATTTATGAACAAAGTTCACATCTTTATGCACAAAGTTCACTTTATGTTCGTATTTCTTACTTCTCACCATCACTCGCAAATTTATCTTAAAAAAAAGAGCCTCAAATATATTGAGGCACTCTTTTTATTTAACAGAGAAATTATTTTACACCAACCGCATCAAATGCTTTATTTACTGTTGTTACTTCAGCAGAGCTTGCACCATATAGGTCAGCTGCAGATTGTACAGCTGCTGCACGAGCTTGGCTAAACGTTGCCGAAGAAGTTAAGTAAACGGTATTTGCACGATAGAAAATTTTAGCTAGTTTATCAATACCGATGCCTGAAACAGTTACACCATAATGAGTTCCACCTGCTGAAATTAAGTAAGCAGCTTTATTGATGATACCGCTATTTGTATGAACGCCACCGTTATCAGCAGTTCCTACATAACGTTTTGAATAGTTATCTGGATCACCATATTTAGCTGGGTCACTCATAGAACGAAGTGAATCGCCTGCAATTTTTGGAGTATAAATATCTTCACCAATCTCGTAATCTGGATTGTTATTATTATAGAACTCAATTACAGTTCCAAAAATATCTGAAATAGCTTCATTTAATGCACCAGATTCATTTTGATAGATTAGGTTTGAGCTTCTTTCCGTAACTGCGTGAGTTAATTCATGTGCTACTACATCAAGTCCGCCTGAAAGATAAGTGAATGTTGTTCCATCACCATCACCATACACCATTTGAGAACCGTTCCAGAACGCATTGTTATAACTACGGCTATAATGGACTGTTGATTTTAAAGCAGCACCATTACCATCATATGAATTACGTCCAAAAACAGTTTTATAATAGTCATATGTTTTTCCAGCATAATAATGAGCATCAACTGCTGCAGCTTCAGTTGTACTATTTAGAAGTGTGTCAGTGCTTGTCCAAAGCGTACCAGGTAAAGTAGTACGAGAATTTGCATTATATGTGAAAATACCATTTCCTCTTGTATTGTCTTGTAAATAATAAGTTGAACCAGATTGAGTCATATTTAGTGTTTTTGTATCACCAAGAACACCTTTTCCTGTTGCTGTGACATTTGTACCAGTAATTGATGGTTTAGCAACCGATGCTCCAACAGTTTTACTAGCAGCATGGATGCTGTCCATTGTATCAATACTATTATAGCTATTTAAGATTTTGCCTGTTGATGCATCAATGAAATAATTATAGTTACCAGGTTTAGGAGATAGGAAGTTTAAGTTTACATGATATGCATACGTAGCATCATTACCATTTGTATAAACTACTAGATCAGCTGTAGGGTCTTTTTCATATATAGGAGTGTATCCGAGGTCTGCGACTGCGATTTTGATTGATTTAAATGCGTTAACTTTTTTAGCTAATTTTAGTCCTTTTTTAGTATCTAAGTTTGGAATAACTGTACCGGAGAAAACGTTTAGAGATCCATTCGCTCCAACTACTGCAGTTTGAGTTGATCCCCATACAGGAACACCGTTGTATACTTGTTGTAGTCGAAGATTAGTACCATAAGAATCTTTTTTACTCGATTGAATGACAAATGATTTTTCAGATGACTTAGATCCAAGCTTGAATTTATCCTTGTTAGCATTGACATAGTTGTGGACAACGCTTAAAGGGCTCTTAACTGATGGCTTAGTCAACTGACCTGAAACAAACTCAGGTGATCCTACTGATTTGTTGTACTTGTATTTCGATAATACATTTTTTGGTGCGGCATATGTATTAGTCACCGATAAACTACTTGCTGCCAAACCTACAGATAATCCAACCGCTAAAACTTTCTTGTTCACTAAAATTCCTCCCTTGGTTAACATATGTGGTATTGAGGAATTCATCGTAACATCTACTAATCTAGTTTTACAAACTACAAAATTCTGCAATTCTCGCATTTTGTGAGGAAAAAATAAGCTGATTTATCGAGGGAAAAATATCCAATTGCGTTTTAAAATAGTAAAATTGTACCAATTTTAGTTAAAAAACGGTAAAAAATACTCGAATTATATTAAGAACACGTTTTATTTTAGTTAATTTGAACCCAAATAAAAGCCGTTTTAAGGGAGAAAAATTTATGAGTTTGTTATTTTAGTAAAGTTTTAATTTCGTTTTATAATCAAAATAAGGGAAGTTTGTACAGTTAAGATTAAAGCAAACTGCTAATCTAACCTTTTAATTTAATGACAGTACGATAAATGGTTAAAAAATTATTTTAAAGTAATGACTTGCGAGATAAAAATATATTTCAACATAAAAAGTGATAATTGAACTGGAATAGTAATAAAAAAAGGGCAGGAAGATGAATTTCCTGCCAAAAATTAAGAAAATACTTTATATTTGAATTTTTAACGATAGCCTTGAAATTGCTCCTATTACATCGTAATTCCCTTATCGACAATGATAATTTTTGCTTTTACATGTACTTTTGAGTCCTTTAAAGCTTCAGGCCATTTTGATTTTACCTTTTTCCATTGCTGATGTTCGTATGAACTTGCTAATATGCCTAAGCCAATCGGGTCAAGTTCATCGGCTTGGAGCGTCTCGATAAATTTATTTAAATCATTCTCCATAGAAGAACTGAGTTCCTTACTTAATTTTTCAGATGTTTTATCATTTAACGGATAAGGTGATTGTGTGATCATAACGGGTATCTTTAAGGAAATAGTAAAATCAAAATGGTTATTCTTGAATTTACAATCTACCTTTCTTTTTATATCTTTCACATTATAACTAGCCTGCTTTAAGTTAATGAGGGGTTCATTTTCATTCTTTTTCTTAATATTTATAGAAGTATTCGGCCCTAACTGTCCATTTTTTTTACCTTGAAGTATGCGTAATAGTTGTGTTTCTTTTATAGATAAAGTCCTTTTTAAGAGAAATTTGCGGTCTAATAATGCTTCCCCACTAACTTCAAGATCCCCATTTTTAATTGCCATTTTTGGAAAATATGGTGTTATACCTTTTTCGTACTTCATTAAATGGAACATTCGAATCGATGTTCGAATTGTAACATTTCGAAAATCAGCTGTTTCAATTAGTTGAGGGATGAAAATAGATAATCTCGGTTTATCTTTTGGTTTAAGATTACCTAACTCTGACAAAGAGCCATCAAATAATAGAATATCGGCATTTTGTCTTAATTTTGGATCACGATAGATCAAGTCTAATACAGCCGTCCACGTTGGGTACTTAGCTAACTTAGTTCCGATTAAAAAAGCTTGTAATTTACCTCCCGTGGAAACCCCTGTTACTCTCGAATCAAATAAATTGCGAGCTTCCCGAACGGATGAAGCATCTACTACGATTTGTTCATTTTTTTCTTCTGCTTCTTCACTAAAAACAGGGCTGGACATAAAGACATTGAGGTTTTTCTGTTGTTGATCAATTTCTACTCCTAATACTAACCCCATCGTTATATCTTCAATATTAACGATCTTTTTGCAGCCTGTTAAAATTTCTAATAGAAGTAAACAGCTAGCAGCGATTTTTAAAATTTTCATCCAATCACCTTTTTTCCTAATGAGCGAATCCAAATTAAAAGTAGAATCGTCATCATGCCAATCGAACCATATGTAGATAATAAGTTCATATAAAGATCATTTTGTTTGAAGGTTTGTATGAAAAAAGTTGTAAAAATTAAAAAGACACATGATAATCCAATGAATATATAATCAATCCGTTTTTGCTGAAACATTTCTGCAAGATTAGTAACACTAATCCAAATATACATAATCCAAGTTTTAGATATAACCATTAGAAAAAGTGAAAAAAGAATGAAATCCAATCTTTCTACGTATTGAAATTCAATTACACTTAAAATATCTAAAACCGGTTCAAAAATCTTGCCGATTTCATCAGGACTATAAACGACAAAACAAATAATTGTAACGTATAAATATAGAAAGGTTATCATACCATTTGCTATTATAACGCCTTTAAGTGCCTTTTCTTTTTCTTCTAAGTAAGGATATAAAACAAAAATCGTTTCAATTCCTAAAAAAGATGTAATGGTTGATGGGACAGCCTTAAAAATTGGTGCCCAACCATCTTTAATGATTGGAAATATAAAGTGAGTATTACTTTGTTTCAAAGTGAAAAGTAGCATAACTAAAAAAAAGATAACAATTGGAAAAATAACTTCGACATATTTTCCAATAATTTGAATGCCACCTGTCACGAATTGATAAGTTGGAATTAAAAACACTACTAATAGTATAAGTAACGAAGAATCTTGTAAAATATAGGATTGGATAAATAAAGTGGATCTTAATAAAACTGTAAATCCAGTCCCAAGAAAGAAAAGTGTAAAGAAAAGGGAAAATATCGTACCAAGTACTTTCCCAAAACAATGAGTAAAGTAAGTATAGAATGAACAAGAAGGGTCTTTTTCACGAACTTTTACAATCAAAATACTAATGAATAAAGAGAGTATGCCTCCAATTAAAAGTGAGATCCAGCCACTTGTTCCAGCTTTCTGTTCTAATACCCGAGGTAAAGAAATCACGCCGATTCCAACTTGTACACCAAATATTAATAAAATAAATTGAACAAGTGTAATTCTTGGTACGATTTGTCTCATAATTATTTCCTCTTTTTTTGATTCATAATGTGTTGTTTAAATAATAGTGATAATGCACTATTTTTATATTTTTTCTTTAATCCTTTAAAATCAAAGGGTGAAACTGGTTGGCTGTATGATTCAGTGTAGCTTGATAATTTCAATGCATGAGCCATAATAATCATCGTACTTGCAATGATTCCGATGATGCCAAATATCGAAGCCATTAACATAATTGGGAATCGTAAAATACGTAAGCTTGAAGCCATGTCATAATTCGGAATAATAAATGATGAAATTGCGGTAATGGCAACAACAATAACCATAATATTGCTCACAATCCCGGCTTGAACGGCAGCTTGGCCGATAACAATTCCTCCTACAACTCCTACAGTTGTACTAATTGGAGTAGGAAGTCGAATAGCTGCTTCTCTTAACATTTCAAGTGTAATCTCCATAATTATCGCTTCAACAAGTGGGTCAAAAGGTACATTCGCACGTGATTCTCCAATTGAAATAATTAATTTTAACGGAACTACATCATAGTTAAAAGAGACGACTGAAATATAAATACCAGGTAAATAGAGTGTAATGAATAGAGCAATAACTCGCAAAAAGAAATAAAATAATGAGATAGCAGGCCTTGTAGAAGAATCATCAATACTTTTAAAAAAAGAGATAAAAGAACCAGGTAAAATCACAACTTCAGATGAACGATCTAATAGTATTACGACTTTTCCATTTTCTAGCGATTCTGCAGCAATATCAGGTCGCTCTGTTGTAACAAGCTGAGGAAAAAGGGAAAGTGGATACTTTTCTAGCATTTGTGCTAATTGACTTGCATTAAGAGCTGAATCGAATTTAATTGCAGCAAGCTTTGACTCAATCTCAGCAACTAATTCAGGTTTTACAACCCCATCGATATAAGCGAGATTAACAAAGGTTTTATTATCAGTACCAATTTTAGTTTCCTTGAATAATAAATTACGACTTTGAATAAACCTTCGTAGCAAGCCCATATTAAGTTCAATTGTCTCTACAAATGAAATTTTTGACCCTTTGATTGAATTATCAATACTTGGTGGAGTGAAGGTTCGCTTTGGAAAATCTTCAACAGAATAGATAAAAGCTTTAACTTCTCCTTCAATAAAAACAATACCTTTTCCCAACAATAATGATTTCTCTATGTCTTCAACTATTTTTGTAGCTGTTGTGTGGCTATAAAAAAATTGAAATAGATCTTCTTTATATTCAAGTAGATTCGTTGCAAACAGTTCTATTTTTTCTTCGTTTACTAAGCTACGAAAATAAACAATTACCCCTTTTTTACCTACTATTGAAACATTTTTTACTTTTAAATCTGAGGTAGGAAACAATGAGAAAAGTAATTCAATATTTGAATTTAAATTTCCATCTGGGTCAATGAAGTTAGATCGACGTCCATTTGTTTCCTTCAATGTTTCTCACCTCTTTAAAAATCACATTAGTTTACTAGTCTTAACTTGCGCGTTGAACATGGATACTATTCTAATTTGGTAGTTTATAGAAGAAATTATTTCTAAGCATTAGCCTTAAATCTTATATTTTTATTAAAAAATCTTATAAGTTTATAAACATTCGTGCCGAAAATAGTCGAATATCCTTTATAAGGGACCCTAATATTGTGATGATGCGAAGAGCTTAACCCAATTGACCGAATTCTGAATAGTCTTAATAATTAAGTTTGTAAAGATTACTAAATGATTACTTTCATAACAAATACAAAGTTCATGTTTGTATATCAAATAGCTCTTTTCAAACAACTTTTAAGTAAGCGGAAGGAAGGGTTTAATGGGGAAGCGTAGGAAAATAGGAAAAGGGTTAGTTGTATTTGCTTTATCCACTAGTTTTGTAATTGGCTCACTTGGACATGGTGTCTCTATATCAAAAGCTGTAGGCACCACAAAAACTGAGGATTTACTCGCTAAATTGACACCTGAACAAAGAGATGTACTTAACAAAATTAAGATTAGTGATTCAACGGGACCGCAAATTTCTGAAGAGATTGATCAATCATCGAATGAACCAACCAATGTGATCGTTGAGTTTGCAAATAAGCCAGTAAAAATAGCTCGACTTGAGGCTGCAATAGAAGGAAAGGAATTGTCCGAATCAAAAGCGTCAGACTTAATTGATCAAGATCATTCGACTTTTACAAAAGATGTGGCAG
Organism: Bacillus sp. AFS002410; assembly: GCF_002556365.1. NCBI lineage: Bacteria > Bacillati > Bacillota > Bacilli > Caryophanales > Bacillaceae > Bacillus > Bacillus sp. AFS002410. Next base: position 75,221 of record NZ_NUEU01000029.1, on the reverse strand, counting down.
AAATATTAACTAACGAAACAACAAAAAAGGTGAACTATAAGGTTCATCGATCATATAAACGTGCTTTTAATGGTGTTTCAATGACGTTACCAGCAAATCAAGTTCAGAATCTACTAAAATCAAAAGCAGTTAAAAAAGTTTGGAGTAATGAAACGTTTAAAATTGATCCGCCAAAAGAAAATGATCAACTAAAAACAGATGAAGCAAAAGTAGGGAACTATACGCCATATGATGCTTTAGATCGTTTACATGCAGAAGGGTTTACCGGTAAAGGAATAAAAGTCGGTATTTTAGATACAGGAATTGACTATAATCATCCAGATTTAAAAGATGCGTATAAAGGTGGATATGATTTCGTCGACAATGATAATGATCCAATGGAAACTACATATGCAGATTGGAAAAAATCAGGAAAAACAGAGATTGTAAGTGGAAGTGCATATTATACAGAACATGGTACACATGTAGCAGGAATAATTGGTGGTCGGGGCGTTGGTAATAGCGAATATAAAATGCTTGGAGCGGCACCAGAAGCAGATCTTTATTCATATCGAGTGCTTGGACCATATGGTAGTGGAACAGCTGAAAATATAATTGCAGCATTAGATAAAGCAGTAAGTGATGGTATGGATGTTATTAATATGTCACTTGGAAATGTATTAAATGATCCACTTTATGCAACATCAATAGCTGTTAATAATGCTGTACTTAGTGGCGTAACTACTGTTGTTGCTGCAGGTAATAGTGGAGATCAAATGGACACATTAGGTTCACCTGGTGCTGCAGCATTAGCTTTAACAGTTGGTGCGTCATCGATTGCACTTGATGTATATCAATATGCAGGTATACAGGATGGTAAAAATTATTCTGTAAGACAGTTAGCAAGAAATTATAAGGACGATTTAACAACTTTAAAAGGAAAAACCTATCAGTTGGTTGATGTTGGTTTAGCGAATCCAGCCGACTTTAATGGAAAAGATCTAAACGGCAAGATTGCGTTTGTTAAACGTGGAACAATTGCGTTAATAGACAAAATCAAAAATGCTAAAGCAAAAGGTGCAATCGGGGTCTTAATGTATAACGATGAAACAAATAAAGCGGAAGGTGCAATTCAAACATTTTTAGGTGAGTCGATGGATGCGATTCCATCATTCTCTGTATCAAATGATGAAGGTAATACAATTTTAGCGGCAATAAAAGCTGGAAAAACAGATTTCACTTTTGGTGATTTCACTAAACTAAAAACAGCTTCTGATGAATTAGCATCATTTAGTTCTAGAGGGCCATCTCGTGTAAATTACGATATTAAACCAGAAGTAACTGCACCTGGTGTATCAATTCTCTCAACAGTCCCATTTTATGTAAATGATAAAACAGTCGATGGTTCAAAACCAGAAGACTATAAATACTCTTATGAAAGATTATCAGGAACATCGATGGCAACACCTTATGTAACAGGTGTCTCAGCATTATTACTTCAATCTAATAAAGACCTACAACCAGAAGATGTCAAATCAATCCTAATGAATACTGCCGATCCGTTATCAAAAGATTATAGTGTATTTGAAGTAGGAAGTGGACGAGTTGATGCGTATGAAGCGATTCACTCGAATGTAGAGCTTGAGGTCGATGATCAAACTCCTACGATTATTAATGGGAAACTAAAATCAATTAAAGAACGAACAGGTGCGATGAGCTTTGGTTCATTTGCATTTAATGATCAAGATATTGCTGACTCACGTTCAATTACATTAAAAAACCGTAGTGAAAAGGCAAAAACATTTAATGTAAATGTGAAATTCCAAACTGGATTAAGAGGATCTAAAGACGCAGCTCAAAACAATGTAACTTTATTAGGTCCTACATCAGTAAAGTTAAATGGAATTAGCCAAAAATCAACTAAATTTAACTTAAACATTCCAAAAACAGCTGAAAAAGGCACATATGAAGGATATATTACATTCACAAATACAGCGGATCCAACTGAAACTTACCAGATTCCATTTGGTGGACGAGTTGTCAAAGAAGGATTAAGTGCTAGATTATATAATCCTATCTTTACGGATAAAATCCGTTTCCCAGCTACAGCACTTCCATCGGTAACTGCATATTTAACATTACAATCTCATATGAAGACGATTGATATCGTACTACAAAATGCAACGACAGGAGAAGATGTCGGATACATTGGAACATATGACGGTAGTCTATTAAAAGAAAATGTAGAATATTTAGCACAACAAGTCTTTAAAGGTGTGTATTATCCATTTACAGGAGATCCAAGTAACCCAATTAGCTCTGAAAATGCACTAGTTCCAAAGGGACATTATAAATTACGTTTTATTGGAACGAATGCTTCAGGTAAAACATTCTCATCATCTCCTGACTTATTATTTGAATCTGGTGATCCGATCGTAAAAACTAGTTTCGATTCATTAGATCAAAAAGTAGTAGAATATTCAGATGATCAACTAGATTCAAATGGAGAAATGCTTTATGATTACACATTTAATGTATATGATCCTGAAGTTGATGAAGCAAAACGTTATGGAATAAATGTTGACCAGTCTCAAAATGGAATTGTCTTTTTCTATAATTCGTCATTCCCTAACGCACCAGTTTTTACAGATAAAGATGGAAACTTTAAAGAGCAAATGTATGTTTCTAATAAAGTTAAATGGTTAGATGTAAGCTATTACACTTTTGATACAGCAAGAAATCAGACTCCAAACGACCATGTAGTCTTTACGAAAAATACAACGCCTTATTACTATTTCAAAGCAAATGATAAGAAAGCCACAACAGGTGATTCTGTAAATTACACAGTTCGTTCGAATAATATTAAAAACTTAAAACAAGCAACATTCGTAATCAATTGTGCTACAAAACAAGGTGAAATTCAAAACATTAAGTTAAACGATGCAGTAAAACAATATGGTGATTCAACAATTTCAGTATCATCTTCTCAAGCTTCTGCTAGTACAACGAAATATACTGTCAACTTTACTTATTTAGGGGATAAAGTACTACCAGTGGATTTACAGTTATTTAATTTTGATGTAAAAACATTGGATCAAGCTGTATCAATTGGAGTACCTTTCGGAGCAACAGCAAACTTTATCGATCAAGCTGGTGTGGAAACAAAAAATATTAATTCTTATGTTGAAAATTATCTTTACACATCAAAAGTATCTTACTTCAATGGAAACATGCAGCTAGAAGGAGTAATCAATCCAACAACAAATCAAATGAACTATGCTATTGATCAAACTCAGATTGGTGCTAAAGTTTCACTTACTTCATATGATGGGAAAACAAATTATGATCTACCATTAACTTCTAAAAATGGAGCTTTCGCAATTGACTGGGTAAGAGCTGATAATAAGCCATACACATTTAAAGTTGATGTACCAGGCCATTTCACAAAATATGTACAATTTACACTATCCGATCAAGTTCGTGGAGAAACAGTAGGCAGAACATTGCGTTACGTAACGCCACTACTAACTGCTGGAGATGCAAATAAAGATAACGTAATAGACGTAATGGACGCACTTCAAGTACAAACTTTCTGGGGTACTAATAAAGCATCAGCAGATTTCAATTTCGACAAAGTTGTTGATGCAAAAGATATGAATTACGTAGTGAAAAACTTCGGAAAGAGAAACAGCTCTGTACCGAATGCACCGAAGGCTAAGACTTCTTATAAGGGAGCTACTTTGGATAGTATATTGACTGAGCTAGGGCTGAAATAATTTTAAGATAAGTATGATAATCCACAAGGACGTTAATTTTCCTTGTGGATTTTTATTTGATTGACGTCATTTCTATGAAGAAGCGAGCGCTTTTTGTACGCTCTGAGCAGATTTCATATTTTATGAGCTTTGAATAGAGATAGCTGGGCAGGCGATGGGGAAAAATGAACTGGTGTAGGCGAAAATGGGTGGGTTAGGCAAAAATTAGGCCGCTGTTGAGTCGGTTTTGGAAAAAATCAAGCCGGTCTTTGCAAAATATGGACACTCTTGGCAAAAATAGAGTCAAATATAAGGATCAATAACAAGCTTTAACACTATATCAACGAACAAGAGCTAAATATCAACGGAATTTGGTGATATATCAACGAGAAACACCAATATATCAACGAAGTTCACTACTTTATCAATATAGTTCACATTATGTTCGTATTTCAACGATCGAATCCGCTATCTTTCAACACATAAAAGCAGCATTGAATTGCTTATGAACAAAACACTTTGATTTACGCACAAAACTCTACCATTTATGCACAAAACTCTACCATTTATGCACAAAACTCAGTACTATACGAACAAAGTTCACAGTTTTATGAACAAAGTACATATTTTGTTTGTATTTCATATTAAATACATCCCCTATAATGTGCTCCATAAGTATAAAATCACCCAACAATTACCAAAATAAATAAAAAACAAATATAAGGGTGATTATTTTGAGTATCGAATTTCAGGTTGGAAAAGACTACGAAAACGGTTCAATAAAAGATGTTTTACATGATTTAGGTTTCCAAGAGAATGGAAGGGAATTTAGTAAAGACGGAAAGAGATATAGATATGAAGGCTGCGATAAGTTCCAGAGCTATGTATTTTCAGTGACAATGAATCAACTAAATTAAATGATCTAGTAAAAGCCCCTTCTGAATTCTGAAGGGGCTTTATTCATGTACTTATAAAGTTGCGCAAATTCCTCCCATTTCCTCTGTCAAAATCAGTCGAAAACTATCTTTTGTCTTCTAATCCATTGATTTAATCACAATAAAATAACCCGGTTGACCGTAATGTGAATTTTCTGAATAATTATTTGTGTAGGCTGTTTTTAGTCGAAAAAAGCTAAATTATGGGGGAAGAAGATGAAAATAAGTTTAAACAAAAAAAGTTTGCTAAAGGGGATAACAATCGTTGCATTATCATCGAGTGTGATTTTGACATCATTTGGCAATGTAGGTCACGCCACAAAAGCTGTTAGTTACTCGAAAGTAGAAGACATGCTTGCAAATTTAACACCGGAGCAAAGATTAGCATTAAATGAGTTAAAAACAAATGAGTCAAAAGGTCTGCAAATTTCGTCAGATGTAGATTTAAAGTCGAATGAACAAACAAACGTAATCGTTGAGTTTGCTAATGAACCAGCGAAGATTGCACAAATTGAAGCAAGTATTGAAGGAAAACAGCTTTCTGAAACTGAAGCTTCTAAACTAGTAGATGAGAACCATGAGGATTTCCAGGCAGATGTAGGTAAAGTTTTAGTTGATGAAAAAAGATCAAAAGTAAACTTTAAAATTAATCGTTCATATAAACATGCGTTTAATGGCGTGGCGATGAGTCTACCAGCGAATCAAATTAAGAATCTATTAAAATCAAAAGCTGTTAAAACGATTTGGAGCAATGAAAAGGTCTCGATTGATCCACCTAAACAAACAGAAAATAATAACCAGTTAAAAGCTGATGAGTTTGATGTCGCTAATTATTCGCCATATGACGGTTTAGACCGTTTACACATTGAAGGCTATACGGGAAAAGGAATCAAAATTGGAATACTAGATACAGGGATTGATTATAACCATCCAGATTTAAAGGATGCTTATAAAGGCGGATATGATTTTGTAGACAATGATAATGATCCGATGGAGACAACATATGCAGATTGGAAAAAATCGGGGAAACAAGAAATTGTTAACTCAAGTACATATTATACAGAACACGGGACGCATGTTGCCGGAATCATCGGCGGTCGAGGAGTGGCTGATAGTGAATATAAAACGGTAGGTGCAGCTCCAGAAGCAGATATCTATTCTTATAGAGTACTAGGGCCGTATGGTAGTGGGACGACTGCTAATATTATTGCTGCATTAGACAAAGCTGTAGCGGATGGTATGGATGTCATTAATATGTCTTTAGGTGCATCTTTGAATGATCCTCTTTATGCTACATCAGTGGCAGTTAACAATGCAGTATTAAGTGGTGTAACAACTGTTGTAGCTGCAGGTAATAGTGGTGATCAAATGTATACTTTAGGTTCTCCAGGTGCTGCAGCGTTAGCATTAACTGTTGGTGCTTCATCAGCTGCCATTAATATGTATCAATTTATTGGATTACAAAATGGCAAAAATTATGCTGTAAGAGAAATGGCAAGAAATTATACGGATGACTTACCATCTTTAAAAGGCAAGACATATAAATTAGTTGATGTTGGGCTTGGTAAAGCAGCAGATTATAACGGAAAAGATGTAAACGGCAAAATTGCGTTTATTTCTCGTGGAGACACTGTATTCGTAGATAAAATTAAGTTGGCAAAAAGTAAGGGCGCGCTTGGCGTTATTATTTATAACAATGAAGTAAATAAAGCAGAAGGACTTATTCAAGGATATTTGGGAGAGTCGATGAACTCAATTCCTAGTTTCTCAGTTTCATATGAGGACGGTTTGGCAATCTTAGCAGCAATGAAAGCGGGAGATACTGATTTTACATTTGGTAATTTTACAAAAATAAAGACGCCAGATGATGAATTAGCAGTATTTAGTTCAAGAGGTCCTTCAAGAGTAAATTATGATATTAAACCAGAGATTACTGGGCCAGGAGTTGCTGTCCTTTCAACCGTTCCATTTTATATTAATAACAAAACAGGTGATGGAACAAAACCGGATGATTATAAAATAGCATATGAACGTTTATCTGGTACATCTATGGCAACTCCATATATTGCAGGAGTTTCTGCGTTATTACTGCAATCGAATAAAGATTTACAACCAGCAGATATAAAATCAATCTTAATGAATACGGCAGATCCATTATCAAAAGATTACAGTGTTTATGAGATTGGTAGTGGAAGGGTAGATGCTTATGAAGCAATTCACTCAAATGTTGAACTTAGTGTTGTAGATAAAACGCCAACATTAATTAACGGAAAAGAAAAATCAATTAGTGAGTTAACGGGTGCAATGAGTTTCGGTTCGATTAGCTTTAATGAGAAGGATCAAACGTTAACACGTAATATTACATTGAAAAATAGAAGTGAAAAATCGAAAACATTTAGCATTGAAGCCAAATTTAACACAGGACTTAGAGATTCAAAAGATGCATCAAAAAATAATGTGACGATTTCAGGGCCAACTTCAGTCAAAATAAATGGCATTAGCTCAAAATCAATAAAATTGAATTTAAACATCCCAAAAACTGCAGAAAAAGGAAATTACGAAGGCTATATCGTTTTTACAAATAATGCGGATCCAACTGAACAATACCAAATTCCATTTGGCGTTCATTATGTAGAAGAAGGCTTTAATTCAATGGCGACTTACAACAAGATGATGACTTCTGACTATAATATTTATTATCCTTTATTAAATTCTGCAACTGGTGTTGTTTTTAATGCAAGATCAAGTATGGAAACAATTGATTTTGTTTTGCTCGACGGTGAAACAGATAAAGAGATTGGCTATTTAGGAGCATTAAATACAACTCAGTACAATGAAAACACAGATTATTATATTGATGGAGCATTTACTGAATATTATTTACCGTTCACCGGAAATCCAAAGCAACCTATTTCATCGACAAAAGTAAAAATACCGTATGGCCCAGGTCATTATAAAGTTAAAATAATTGGTACAAATCGAGAAGGTAAAACATTTACGATGGAAGACCATTCAATGATTGATATTACAGGTCCTAAATTTACAACAGATTTAGAAGAAGGTGTTATTGAGTACAAGCCTGGTACGACTTCTTATCCAATTAATGGTAGAGTATTTGATAAAACACAGGATGACTATAGAAAGCAAGGCATTTCAATTGATCAATCTGGCAATTTTGTATTGGAAAAAAATAATAGTTCAATTTTTACAAATGCGTTTTATGCTGATGCGGACGGTAACTTCTCGTACAATATTCCAATTACTGCAAAAAGTTTCAATATTGAACTAGGAGGATATAATTCAGCGGCGAACGGTGACCGATATAAATACTATACATTTATTCAAGAAGGCACACCAATTGTATATGGAAGTGTTGATCAAAAAATTGTCAATCAAGGTGAAAATGTTAAATTAACTTTAACAGCTAGTAATCTAACAGATGTGAAAAAACTAGCGACTAGCTTTGGCTTTACGAATAGTCAACTACAGATTGTAGATGTAAAACTGAATCCGGCAATCGAAAAATTTGGAACTGCTAAGCTTACAACCACTACAGTGCCATCAGGTTCTTATACAAATTTGAATGTAAATGTAGATATGATTGATGGAAAAGTTACAGGTAATGTACCGTTTGCAGAAGTAACATTAAATGTAAAAAATGATTCATATAATATATTATCAACTTTCAGAACACCTACAGCATCATACGTAAATGATATGAGCCAAACGATTTCGATGTTTTCAGCGATTACGCCAATTTGGAGCAAACCGACCAATTCGAAAATTACTGGAGGTATTGGAATTCCAGAATCATTGAAAAGAGAAGGTAGGGAAACTTGGAGAGTAGATCCTTCAAAAATTGGTGCAGTTCTTTCTGTAAAAGACCAAAGTGGAACTACTTATCCAGGGGTAATTTCTTCATCTGGCTCACCAACGGTTGAAAAACTACCCGTTACAATGGAAGAGATGAGAGCTGCACTTGATATACCTGGTCATTTTACAATGTATGTACCATTCCATGTAGGCTTTATAAATGATGAAGGTGCGAAAGCAGCACACTGGAATCCAGAGATAAACTTTAGTACTCCAATCGCAGGAGACGTAAACAAAGACAATGTAATCGACATAATGGATGCACTATATGTCGAAACATACTGGGGTACGAATAAACGAAGCGCAGACATTAATTTTGATAATATCGTTGATGCAAGGGACTTTGCTTTCTTTGAGAAAAATTACTTAATGCAAAATCCAACGGTTGAGGATGCGCCAAAACCAGTTAAAAAATATAAAGGTAAAACAATTGATGAGATTAAGGTAGAGTTAGGGATTAATTAAATAGTTATATAAGTCAAACCCTTCTAGTAGATAGTAACAGTAGTCTGCTAGAAGGATTTTTATATTTATAAAACATTAAAGTGAATAAAATGTAGACATGCTAAATAGAATGAATTAAAGAACTGGTCCTAAGAAAGGTTTTAATAGTAGGACTAGTTCTTTTTACTAAAATTCGTTGTTCTATACAAGTAGGAGGAGCAATTATGAACTTTACAGATTATTTGATAAATGTAAAAAAACTGAACGAAGTAAAAGCTAGTCAATATAATCATAGACTTTCAACTTTAAAAAAATATAGAATCTATAATAATGAAAAAGTTTTAAGTATTCACATGTTAAAAAGGATTAAGAGCCTTTCTAAGGATACGACTAAACATTATTTAAGAACAATCAATTATCATATAGAATTTTTAAACGATTCATACAGATGACTTATTTTAACGACAGAAATATGTTTGAAAGGACACTCTAAAGGACAAAATCCTGATAGATTGTCTTTTTTTATTAAACAGTTCTTGAAGGGGATGTAGTAAATATGAAGAAGTTTTATAGAGGAAGTATTTTATTTATAGCAATGCTTTTTATTATGAGCGCATGTAATGGAAATACAATGAATACTACAAAAAATAATGATGAGATAAAGGTGGAGAATGAAACAATGAACCCTTCTTTTTATGTTGATCCATCAATTGATTTTTCAACAAACGAAATGACTTCAATTATTATTGAATTTAAAACAAAACCTGCAGCTGTAGCAGTGAAAGTAGCAGAGGCAGCGGGAGAGCAACTTACTTTAGAAGAAGCGACAAAACAAGTGGAAGAGAGTCACGCAAAATTTCAAGAGGAATTAAAAACGCTCTTAGAGGATCAACAGGTACCATATAAGATTAGGCATGTTTATAAGACTGCACTTAATGGTGTATCTATGGAAATACCAGGAAAAGATATTAAGCGATTATCTCAATCAACTGTAATTGCAAGAATTTATCCAAATAAAAAAGTGCATATTATGCCTCCAGTTACACCATTTAATCAGAAGTAAATCAAATAGGGAGAGGATTTTTATAAAAGAGAGGATAGTTGGACAAAATGGTCCTTTAGTTTCTGAGATTGGTCTCGGCTGTATGGGAATGTCTTGGCTTTACGGGGAAACTGATCGTAATGAGAGTATAGCGACAATTCAAGAAGCACTAGAGAGTGGAATAACACTTCTTGATACAGGAGATTTTTACGGTAATGGTCATAATGAAGTATTAATTAGAGAAGCTCTTCGAGGGTTTCGTAGAGAAAATATGTTTATATCAGTAAAGTTTGATAGTAAACATCGCTCACCTGGTGACAAATTTGGAGTAGAAGATAACAGACCAGAAGCGATTAAAGATTTTCTTAAATATACCTTGCAACGGCTTGGTACGGACTATATAGATTTATATCAACCTGCAAGGATCGATCCATCTATCCCAATTGAAGAAACGATTGGAGCAATTAGTGATTTAGTAAAAGAAGGCTATGTACGCCATATAGGTCTATCTGAAGTAGGGGCTAAAACAATACGCCGTGCACACGCGATTCATCCACTAAGCTGGGTACAGTCCGAATACTCGTTATTTAATCGGGAAATCGAGTTAGAAATTTTACCTACTATACGAGAATTGGGAATAACATTATCTGCTTATGGAGTACTCTCAAGAGGGTTATTAAGTGGAGCATGGACAAAAGATCGTATATTCAGTTCAAATGATAAGAGAATGAAAGCTCCTAGATTCACAAACGAAAATCTAGAAAAGAACTTAATGCTTGTTGAAGCCTTACGAGAAATCGCACTTGAGAAACACATACCTGTTTCCCAGCTTGCAATAGGGTGGGTCCTTTCCAAACAAGAAAACGTTATACCTCTAGTTGGTGCTAGAAAAAGAACTCAGCTCCGAGAAATGTTAGGCGTGGATAATCTAGATTTAAGTCCAGAAGATTTAGTACGGATTGAAAATGCTGTACCGCAGGAGAGTGTTGCTGGGGAGTATTATGCTGTCCCACGTAAAAAATGGTTTTTATAAATTCTTTTGGACTATACCTTGTGTGTAGTCTCTTTTTTATAGGTTCGATTTTTTATTCAACTAATGCAGGGTTCATGAGTAAGTAAAAGGGCAGAAATCAGTAAAATAGTTACTCATAGAGGGTTCATGAATAAGTAAAAGGGCAGAAATCTGCAGAAGTGTTACTCATAGAGGGTTCATGAGTAAGTAAAAGGGCAGAAATCTGAAAAATAGTTACTCATAGAGGGTTCATGGGTAAGTAAAAGGGCAGAAAACTACAAAAGTGTTACTCATAAAGGGTTCATGAGTAAGTAAAAGGGCAGAAATCTGAAAAATAGTTACTCATAGAAGGTTCATGAGTAAGTAAGAAGGTAGAAATCCACAAAAGTGTTACTCATAGAGGGTTCATGAGTAAGTAAAAGAGCACAAAATCAGAAAAAATGTACCTCATACGGCTTTCATGTTTCAAATTTTTTAACTTTTTAGACTGAAAAATTAAAAAATTTGAAATGTGAATTGTTTTTATTCTACAAAATCAAAATAAATTTGCTATTATAGTAAAAAAAGTAAGAAGTGAAGGTGAAAGGCGATGGAGATTCATTTAGTTGCAAAAGATGAGTTAGAGGCTTCGGGGATTCGGTGGGTCGTGGAATCGCACTTTACTGGTATTAACCTTGTTTTATGGAAAACAATGGTGGAATTTGAAAATGCAATTCAAAAGCAACAGCCAGACCTTGTTATATTTGATATGGACAATTGGAAAAATGAGAGTGAAAGATTTGGTGATTTAATTCAAAAGTTTTCAATTCGTTGGTTAGGTATTTCATCTGAGCGAATCTTCCAAACGGCGTATCTTGCATTACAATATCGAGCGGAGGATGTATTATTTCGACCATTTTCTCCTACCGATTTAATTAAGCATATTCAGCAGTTACGTTATCAAATTCGTAATAAAGAGCGATATTTTAATATAAAAAATAGTGAAGAAATCAACTCATTTAACATAGATTATCCTGATCTTTTTTTGAATGAACGTAAGTATGATGGTCCGATTACGATGGTTGCCTTTTTGACACCAAATTCAGGGACACTTCCGCTTGTGTATACAGCATTGGAACGAAATCCTTTTACTGGGAATAATCGTTTATTCGTATTATCTGATTTCATACTATGTGTTCACGAAGTAGATGAAGAAGTGTTATTGCAGGATGAATATAATGCATTTCTTTCTCGATGGAAGGAAATGATGGACGAGCCACTTTCAATCGTCATGAAAGTCGGTGCGCCAGAAGAAACATTAAAAGATATTTATGAACAAACACTTCAGCTTACACGGAGAATCTTCTTTGAAGGTTACGATATTATTTTGGCTGAAAATGAACCAATGCCATATCAAGAAAAGGATCCATTCTTAACACCTTTAGAGCAACGTCATTGGATTGAAATGCTGGAAAAAAGAGATGCAAAAGCAATTCGGGATTGGATGGAACAGGAATTTTTAACTTTTGAACAGCCTTATCCAGATCCAGAAATTGTTCGAATAAGATTAACAAGCGTACTTGCACAAATTAGGAGATATATGAAATCGAATAATCTTCAAAATGTATCATGGGAAGGGATCTATTATGATATTTTCCAAAAAATTGTGCATGGACCAATTATTTATCGAATTGTTCAAGAATTACTAGATTTTACTACAAATCTATTAGTGCATGGAAATGATTTTTCCCAAGAGGGTCATCGTACATTAGTGGAAAAAACAAGGGAGCTAATTGAATCGAATTATTGGAATGCAAGTTGGAGTCTAACTGACTGCGCAGAAGCACTTAGAATCAATAAAAGTACTCTTAGCCGCCGATTCGCAGCTGAATCAAATCATTCATTCAGGGATACGCTTCACGAAGTACGAATTAGGGAAGCTAAACGATTATTAGATGAAACAGACCTGCCATTAGATGAAATATCAAGATTAATTGGATATTCTCATCAATCATATTTTAATGCGAAATTTAAACAGCTTGAAGGATGTACTCCTTTAGTTTATCGATCTGGTTTATAGGATTAAAGCAAGTCTTTTATTAGAAGAAGTAAGGAGAATACGCTTGATTGTTATAGTATTTCTTTTAGGAAAACTGTAATCAATTACCATCAAACGATATTAAAAAATAAAGGAGAGCTTATGGAACTTAAAGAAGTAACTTATGAATATATAGTAGAACTTTATGAGGAAGCCAATGCTTTATTTGAAGCAAAAGATATTGATGGTACCATTAAAAAATTGAAAGAGGCGTTAGAATTAATACCTGAGCCTAAATTTACATGGGAAGCTAGTACTAGGGTTCTAACATCAATCGGAGATGTTTATTTTTATTTAAACGATTATTCCCAAGCAAAGAATTATTTTTATGATGCATTTAATTGTCCTGGAGGCATGAACAATCCATATATTCTATTGAGATTAGGACAGGTCTTATTTGAAACAAATGATGTAGAAAAAGCAAAAGAATGTTTATTGAGAGCATATTTGCTAAAGGCTGGGGAGATTTTTAAAGAGGAAGATCCAAAATACTTAAAACTAATACTTTCGTTGATATAAGAGAAAGAGCACCTATTGACTGTGAAATCGGATCTATGAGTTAATAGAAATAAATTGACTTGTCAAAAAACGAAAGGGGATGCAGCAATGATCGAAATGAAAAATTTATTACTAGTCGGAGAACAAGATGGAGTAAAAGGAGATTTTAATACTTTAATTTCAATGATGAATTATGTAAGGTATACAACTTTAGAAGCCATCAAAGATATTACAGTGGAAGAGTTAGATTATTTGCACTCTCCAACAGGTAATACAATTGGGATGCTATTAACTCATATGGCAGGGGTTGAGTATTGGTATCAACTTAATACATTTGAAAATCGTGATTTGAATTCAGAAGAAGAAGCAAAATGGTTACCTGGTTTAGATTTAGATGAAGGAGCTAGAGAAAGTATTAAAGGTAAAGATGTAAACTATTATATAAATCTTTTAGATGAGATTCGAGAAGATACATATGAAAAATTTAATACACTTTCAGATGAGTGGTTATATGAAAAATCAGATTTTGGAAGATCACAAGCTACTAACTACTATAAATGGTTTCATGTATTTGAGGACGAAATCAATCATCGTGGCCAAATAAGAATGATTCGTAAATTATATAAGAATGCTTAAAAATAGCCTGTATCGACGGTTTGAAATGAATCGCTGATGCAGGTTTTTAAATTAAGGAAGTATAAAAATATTGAGGCGTAGATGATAGGTGTAGTTAGAAACTTTACAAATTAAGGAGTATAGTTAAATAAGAAAAAGGACATCTCGGTCTCTATATTGAAAACAGTAAGTGTAAAAATTTTAAAGGCGGTGTAAAGTGATGAACAGTAATCCTATTGTGAAAGAATACTCTAATGATTATCAAGCTCAAGTAGTAGATTTAATTCTTGCTATTCAACAACAAGAATACAATATTAAAATCACCAGAGATGACCAGCCTGATTTGTTTACGATCGAAGAGTTTTATCAGAATGGAAACGGGAACTTTTGGATGGCTCTATACGGTGATAAAGTAGTTGGTACTATTAGTCTTTTAGACATAGGGAATCAAGAAGTTGCGTTAAGAAAGATGTTTGTAGACAAAGAATATAGAGGTGCAAAATATAAAACTGCCAGTCTCTTATTAAATAATGCTATTAAATGGGCAGAAGAAAAATCAATAAAAGCCATTTATCTTGGGACAACTCCTCAATTTTTAGCTGCTCATAGATTTTATGAAAAAAATGGATTTACAAGTATAGAACATACAGATTTGCCTGAGAATTTTCCAGTTATGAAGGTTGATAAAAAATTCTATAAGTATTTAGTTGAATAGATATAAATGGAAACTGAAAATTTTAGACTGAATCGATCATATTAACAATGAATTTTATAATTGCTTTGTTCCTAAAGGTTGTCTAATGAGGCAGCCTCTTTTTTAGTTTAAAAATCAAATAGAGCCAATTAATTAATCGATTTTGAGATAGTTTATAAAAATAAAAATGAAAGATAAGTAAAATGGAATAAATTATAAAATTATCATTATTTTATAATTAGATTTCGGAAAATTCGTGTTAGACTGAAAACATCACATCTAGGGGGTAATTAATGATGAATACGGTTACACAAGATAAAGTTGTTCGATATAGAGGTACAGAATTAAATACAAAAGGTTGGCAACAAGAAGCAGTTCTTCGTATGTTAATGAATAATTTAGATCCAGATGTAGCAGAGCGTCCAGAAGATCTTGTTGTATATGGTGGAATTGGTAAAGCAGCTCGTAACTGGGAATGCTTTGATGCAATTGTTGAGTCATTAAAGAATTTAGAACATGATGAAACATTATTAGTTCAATCTGGTAAACCAGTAGCAATTTTCAAATCGCATACTGATGCACCACGTGTATTAATTGCAAACTCAAATCTTGTTCCTGCTTTTGCAAACTGGGATACATTCCACGAATTAGATAAAAAAGGTTTAATGATGTACGGTCAAATGACAGCAGGTAGCTGGATTTATATCGGTTCTCAAGGTATTGTTCAAGGTACTTATGAAACATTTGCTGAATTAGCAAAACAACATTTCAACGGTACACTTGCAGGTACAATTACAGTTACTGCTGGTCTTGGTGGAATGGGTGGAGCTCAACCACTTGCTGTAACAATGAATGGTGGAGTTTGTATCGGTATCGATGTAGATGAAACAAGAATCGACCGTCGTATTGAAACTAGATATACAGATGTAAAAACAGATTCATTAGATGAGGCAATTCGTCTTGCTGAAGAAGCGAAAAAAGAAGGTAAAGCATTATCAATTGGTCTAATTGGAAATGCATCTGATATTTTACCAGAAATGATCGCTAGAAACTTTATTCCAGAAGTATTAACTGACCAAACATCAGCACACGATCCATTAAACGGTTATACTCCATCTGGAATGTCTTTAGAAGAAGCTGCAGAATTAAGAGCTTCAAACCCAGAATTATATGTTGCTCGCTCAAAAGCTTCAATGGCAACACATGTAAAAGCAATGCTTGAAATGATGGAAAAAGGATCTGTGACATTTGACTATGGTAATAACATCCGTCAAGTTGCAAAAGATGAAGGCGTAGAAAATGCATTTGATTTCCCAGGATTCGTTCCAGCTTATATCCGTCCACAATTCTGTGAAGGTAAAGGACCTTTCCGTTGGGTAGCATTATCAGGTGATCCTGAGGATATTTACAAAACTGACCAAGCTATTTTACGTGAATTTGCTGATAATGAGCATTTATGTAACTGGATTCGTATGGCACAAGAAAAAATTGAATTCCAAGGCTTACCTTCTCGTATTTGCTGGTTAGGTTACGGCGAGCGCGCTCGTTTCGGTAAAATTTTAAATGACATGGTTGCAAGCGGTGAATTAAAAGCGCCAATCGTAATTGGACGTGACCACTTAGATTCAGGTTCTGTAGCATCTCCAAACCGTGAAACTGAAAGCATGAAGGATGGATCAGATGCAGTAGCTGACTGGCCAATCTTAAATGCAATGATTAATGCTGTTGGTGGAGCTACTTGGGTTTCTGTTCACCACGGTGGTGGAGTAGGAATGGGTTACTCATTACACGCTGGTGTAGTAATCGTTGCAGATGGTACAAAAGAAGCAGAAGCACGTATTGAGCGCGTATTAACAACTGATCCTGGAATGGGTGTAGTTCGTCATGCTGATGCAGGTTACGAGTTAGCTAAACAAACTGCTCGTGAAAGAGGAGTAAACATTCCAATGCTTGATAAAGGAACTGATAAGTAATGACAAAACCAATTTGGATTAAAAATGCAGCTCAATTAGCAACACTTGCTTCAGAAGTGAAAGGTCCTCGCGCAAAGGAAGCAATGTCAGTTCTTGGTTTAATAGAAGATGGCAGCTTGTGGATTGAAGATGGAGTAATCCAAGCTGTTGGTACAACAAATGAAATTCAAGATCGCTATGCAGAAAGAATTCAAGAAGCCGAAGTAGTTGATGCATCAAACCATCTTGTTACTCCTGGTCTAGTGGATCCACATACACATGTTGTGTATGGTGGAAGCCGCGAGCGTGAATTTGAAATGCGTCTTGAAGGTGCAACATATATGGATATTATGAATGAGGGTGGCGGAATTCATGCCACTGCTCGCATGACTCGTGAAGCGACTGAAGAAGAATTAATGGAACAAACGATGCGTCGTCTAGATTCATTCATCGCACACGGTGTAACAACTGTTGAAAGTAAGAGCGGTTATGGTATGGATTTAGAAACCGAAATGAAACAGTTACGAGTAATGAAAAAATTAAAAGATAAGCATGCAGTTGAATTAGTTCCTACTTTTATGGGTGCTCATGCAGTTCCAAAAGAGTTTAAAGGAAGAGAAGACGAGTTTGTTGATCATTTAATTAATGACATGCTACCAATTATTGCTGAAGAAAAACTTGCAGAATTTAATGACGTTTTCTGTGAAAAAGGTGTATTTACACCAGAACAATCAGAGCGAATTTTAGAAGCAGGTAAACAATATGATCTAATTCCAAAAATCCATGCAGATGAAATTGAACCGTATGGCGGAGCGGAATTAGCAGCTAAAGTTGGCGCAATCTCAGCAGAACATTTATTAAAAGCATCTGATGAAGGTATTTCAGCAATGGCTAAATCAGGAACAATTGCCTGCCTTCTTCCAGCAACTGCACTTTATTTACGCGAAGATGCTGCAAAAGGTAGAAAAATGATTGATGAAGGTGTAGCTGTAGCAATTTCAACTGATTGCAATCCAGGTTCTTCACCAACAACTTCAATGCCACTTGTAATGAACTTAGCTTGTATTTCAATGAGACTGACTCCGGCAGAAAGCTTAACAGCAGCTACTTACAATGCTGCATGTGCAATTAATCGTCAAGACCAAATCGGCTCACTTGAAGTTGGAAAACAAGCAGATATCGTATTATGGAATGTTAAAAACTATCAAGAATTACAATACTTATTTGGCGTTAACCATGTCAAATCTGTTTGGAAAAAAGGTATAAAAGTACAATAAGTTCATCAAAAAAGAGGAATTGCTTAGGCAATTTCTCTTTTTTATTTGGTGTCATAAAAAAGAAAATTAGAGATCAATTAACGATTCAAGATTTGAAAGTGACAAGCATTATGGATTAGATGAGTATCAGACTGAATATTTTTCCACATATTGGTATTGGAAATCCAACTAATATAAAGAACTTTATGTTCTAACAATTATTAAAAATTATTAAAATAGTAATACCTTAAAAATAGGGGGGATTATCTTTGAAAAAAAGAAGACGAAATACGCCATATTTTACGTTTTTGGCTTGGGCATCTTTCTCTATTTTTAGTATTTTAACGTTTATTGGACTTTATCATTTAGAAGAACCATTGTATGTAAAAGGTTATTATTTAATGGGAGCTCTCGGTATTATTGTATCTTCATTTATGGTCGCAAAAGTTACGCGTGATAACCAAGAAGATCTAGAAGACGAGCAATTTGATGAACTTAAAAAGGGGAAAAATGATAAATTAGAAAGTTAATAGATAAAACTTTAGTCGCTAATGCGGCTATTTTTTGTTTAGGTAAAGAGTTCTGTTTTTCCACCTCAACTATTTTTCCGATTCTTCATAAGTCTAGAAGGGTTAACCAGACAAATCTAGAATTATTTAAACGAGGTTACGAGTTGGATAGGGGTGATTGAAAATGGATGGAAATACCGAAGTGGGACCCCAAATAGCGACAGAGAAAATAAATAGTATAAGTTGGAAACAAATACTATTCTTCACACTAATATTTGCCTTTGAGATTTTTATTTTTTATGTAGTTCCAAAGCAATCGTCTAATGTCATTATTTATTCTTATCTTAACAGTGCATTATTGCTTTTTTTGTTTTTTAGTATAGTAATCACATTGTTTCCTAAAATTCGAATCTACTGTTTCCAATCAATTAATTTGAAACCATTAAGACAGCTTTCAAGTTACATATCTATTGCAATTCTTTTGATGATTACCGTTTTCTTATCCTATATTTTAAGTAAAATCCAAGTGATAAACTATATTAGTGGAGATATAAAAATTATTCCGCGTAGTATTTCAAATATAATAATATACGGCATAAATATCTCAATATTTGCACCGATTTGGGAAGAACTTTATTTTCGAGGAATCCTATTTCAAAAACTTACACAGAAGTTTCCACTGATTTTTAGTGCTATTCTATCATCTGTAATCTTTTCTTTAGTCCATACTAATACAACAATTGCTCATCATATAACTATTTTCATCATCGGAATATTCTTAGCTTTATTATATAAACGAACGGGTTCACTTGCTGTTCCAATCTTATTGCATAGTCTTATTAACATTGTTTCGATATTTTACTAAAAGTTGAGGAGGAGTAAAACAATGAATAAACCACAATTTGTTTATGTTACATACATTGCAACTACGCCTGGAAAATTATGGGAAGCATTAACCAATACTCAATTTACCGAAAAATACTTTTTTGGAACTGCAATCGAATCTGATTGGCAAGTGGGATCAACTGTTTCATATTTACGAAATGGAGAAGTCACAGATTACGGAACGATTTTAAAATGTGAACCAAATCGTTTACTTTCATTTACATGGAATCATACAAATGATCCGACAAATCGTAAAGAACCTTCAATCGTCACATTTGCGCTGACAGATTTAGAGGAGACAGTCAGATTAACCCTTAAGCATGAAAATATTGAGCCAACTGATTTAGTAGATCGTGAGGATACTTTTGAAGGATTAAACAATGGTTGGCCAGCAATTATAAGCAACTTAAAAAGCTTACTTGAAACAGGAAAAACATTACCACCAATTTCGATTTAGCAAAGATATATTTGATTGAAAAGAGCCATTTTTTATTTGGCTCTTTTTTGTTGTTTTTTTCTAAGTTACCTTAATTATTTATTTGATATTTTACTTATATCGTATTATAAGATATAATCGTATTATACGATATATAAGGAGAATCAAGATGGATAAAGAAATTAAACAATTGAATCAATTATGGACCGATATATACTATCTTTTACGATACAAGCATAAAGAAAACATTACTCACCAAAGCGTTAGGATTTTACAAATTATTGATAAAGAAGATGAAGTTGGGATAAAGGACATAGCTGAAGGGATTCAAGTCTCTCACAATACAGCATCAGAGCATGTTAAACGTTTACTTGAAAAAGAATATGTTTATAAAACTCCAAGTGAGAATGATCAGAGAAAAGTCATTTTAAAGCTTACTGATTTTGGAAAAGAAGTATTGTTACAAAATTCAAGTTTAAACGAAGAAAAACTTCAACAGCTTTTATTTGAACAGATGACTGACCAAGAAAGAGAAACGATTTTAGCAGCTTTTAATTTGATGAAAGAGAGAGCTCAAAATGTACACGATTATTAAAATAATTACTTCAGCCATGATCATTGGAGTTATAACTGAAATAGCACGTCGATTTCCTACACAAGGAGGTCTGATTGCAGCATTGCCTATCGTTAGCCTTTTAAGCTTAATTTGGCTTAATGTTCAAGGTGAACAGGTGCAAACATTAAGTAAATTTACCTATGGAGTCGTTTTGGGGATTCCAGGTACAGTCATTATGTTGCTCATTATTGGTGTAGCGCTTCAGCATTCTATGCATTTGGTTGCTTCAATTGGGCTTGGAATTGCAGGATGGGTAGTCTATATTTTTGCGCAAGATTTAGTGGTGAAGCATTTATTTTGAACTAGTTTAAAATTAAATAAGGTTGATTCCAAAACGACTGTATGAGAACAGTCGTTTTTATTTTTGATTATGCTTTTTGTCACATGCTTGTCTTAGATTAGTTCATAAGTCACCTTGACAGTTTTTCGTTAGAGTTTTCTAATTAATATAATAGTATTTTAAAATTAAGGGAGAAACGATAGATTTTCTAAATAATCTAAAGAAAGTAGGTGTGGAAGCTGAATTTAAAGTTGTGCCATAAAATTATGGATCGTATGCAAGAACAAAGCATGAATCTAACTCAACTCGCGAAAAATTCTAGTATTCATTTGACTGAAATTAGCCGTATTATCAATCATAAACAAGCCCTTTCTTTACGTAATTTAGATGCTATTACTACTGCCCTCGGTCTGAAGGAAGATTGCTTCTATTTAAATTATATTGAAGAATGTTTTAATGAAAATGGGATTTTAGATAAACGAAGAAGTATGGAATTTTTATATAAATGTGCAGTGCTTGGTTGTAATGAAGAACTTAAAATGTTTTTTAATAAAGTCTTAGATGAAAGTGCAAAAGCGATTCTTAAGAAGAATTTAAATATTATTTTTTTAGTTGCTGAAAAGCTTTTTGAAGAGAATAATCAGTGGCAAGCATTACCGCTATATGAGTGTATCATTGAAAGCATGCCTGAACATAAATCTCTACAGTTAGCAAAAAGCTACTATCGTAAATATTACATAGTCAGGTTGACCGAAAAGGGCCACGAAGCCGAGGTTCATGTCTTGAGATATTTACCTAAATTGACTAATGAGTTACAACTGTCTACTTATTTATGGATTATGGCAACAAGCTATATACGCCAGAATTGGAAAAAGGTAATGTATTATGCAAAGAAAATAGAGAAATTAGCAGTTGACGGAGAATTTTATGGAAGGGCACTCCTTTATCAAGGATTTGCATTACTTCGATTAGGTGGAACATTAGAAGAAATATTATGTATCATAGACCGTTATTCAAAAGTAAATGAATTTTATAAGGAGTTAGCTGTTGGAAATAGATATGTCGCTTACTTGGAATTTGAACAATATGAATATGTAGATGGGTACCTCGAATGGTTGGAAGATAGAGATGATAAGTTTGTTGGATTACCAAAAGTTTTAGAAGTATATGCAAAGCTTGGACGGATCAATGATTTTGAGAGTTTGTTAAATCGATATCTTCATATTTTTGAGGAAGTAGCTTTAAGTAAGGAACCATATAGAAATCAAATTCACTTAAAATTCCGATATTCCCATGCTTTATATCAGTGCGCTAGAAATAAAATTACAGAAGGTATACATGAAATTTTAGATGTCGCCATAACAGCAATCGAACTACGAATATCAAAAGAATATGCTAAATGTCTTATGATTTTTTGGAAACATAGACAAAAAATTAACGCTGATCATGAACGAAAATATACGCAAATACTTAGTAGATAATTGGTTAAATCACATAAATTAGGAATAACCACGAGGGTTTATTGTCCTTGTGGTTATTTTTGTGCTTTTTTTCTTGAATTGGTTTCGTATTCTTCTTTTTTGTGGTCGTAATACGGGGGACATCAACGAGGAAAAGTAATATATCAACAATTATTAGCAGTATATCAACAAAAAGTAGTGATATATCAATAAAAATCAGCAATATATCAACAAAGTTCACCGTTTTATCAATAAAGTACACAAAGTGTTCGGCTTTTCCATTAAGCTAGGCTGCAAAACTCAATGCACAGCTACCATGAAAAAGAGGCGACTAGGTTTACGCACAAAAACCCACGCTTTATGAACAAACCCCCCTACTTTACGCACAAATATCACAACTTTACGAACAAAGTTCACTTAGTGTTCGCATTCATAACAGCCCCTCAATAGAACATCAGACACCATAATCCCCCAAAAACATAAACTTCCCAAAAATAACATCTTTATAAATTTGACAGAATTTTCAAAACAATAAAATTCCATAAAGCCTTTTTATAATAAACCCGTAGGACTATCTAATTGAAGGGGAGAGAAAGATGAGAAAAAAGATTACAAAACGTATTACTCCGTTGACGCTAAGTATGGGGCTAGTTTGCAGTACATTTGTACCGATATCTGCTGTTTCATATGTACACGCTCAAACTAGTTCATCAATTGAGCAAGTACTATCGAAGCTTACTCCGGCTCAAAGACAAGCTTTAAAACAACTTCAAACAAGTGATCAAACTGGATTACAAATTTCATCGGATGTCAATCTAGACACCGATAAACAAATCTCTGTCATCGTTGAGTTTAAGACGAAACCATCCAAGATTGCGATGCTTGAGTCACAGCTTCAAGGTGAAAGTTTATCTTCATCAAGTGCAGATCAATTAGTTGAGGTTTCACATGACAATTTTAAACAAGATGCAAGTAAGATGTTAAAGAAATATAAAATTAAACGTTCATACAAAACAGCCTTTAATGGTGTTTCGATGACACTTCCGGCGAATCAAGTTAAATCATTATTAAAATCAGATACCGTTAAAGCAGTTTGGAGCGACAGTGAAGTACATATAGATCCGCCTGTAGAAATGAAATCAAATAGTACAAATGGATCATCCAATACTGATGCAAAATTGCCAAGTAGTATGCCATTTTTAGGAATTGATAAGCTTCACGATGAAGGATACACAGGTAAAGGAGTTAAGGTAGGCATAATTGATACAGGTATTGACTATAATCATCCCGATTTAAAAGATGCCTATAAAGGTGGATACGATTTTGTAGATAATGATTCTGATCCAATGGAGACTTCGTACGATGATTGGGTGAAGGCTGGGAAACCAGCGGCAAATGGTAGTAATACTTATTACACTGAACATGGGACACATGTGTCGGGGACAATTGCGGCAACAGGAAAAAACAATTCTCCAAATGCGCTAGTAGGAGTTGCGCCTGACGCGGACTTATATATGTATCGAGCTTTAGGTCCATATGGCTCAGGAACATTGGATGCAATAATGGCCGGGATTGATAAGGCCGTTC
The DNA here is from genome assembly GCF_002556365.1 of Bacillus sp. AFS002410. Lineage (NCBI taxonomy): Bacteria > Bacillati > Bacillota > Bacilli > Caryophanales > Bacillaceae > Bacillus > Bacillus sp. AFS002410. The sequence continues at coordinate 51,316 of NZ_NUEU01000029.1, read as the reverse complement.
AAGATGGAATGGATGTCATAAATTTATCACTTGGAACAAATTACAATGACCCTCTTTTTGTGACAAGTGTTGCGATTAACAATGCGGTACTTCAAGGTGTGACGGCAGTTGTAGCGGCAGGAAATGCTGGTAGTAATTCATATACTGTTGGTTCACCAGGGGCAGCGGCACTAGCTTTAACAGTCGGGGCAAGCGATGTTCCGACAACTGTATTGCAACCAAAAGGAACACTTCATTCGAATACGGGAGATTTACCTGCTTCAATGATGGAGATTAATGCTGAGGATTTTGATCATCCTATTTCTGATTTTAAAGGACAAACATTACCAATTGTTGATGTAGGTAAAGGTCTTGATGCAGATTTTACAAATAAAAATGTATCTGGAAAGATTGTCCTTACGAATATTTATTATGCAAATGTAAGTACAAAAATTGCAACAGCAAAAAAATATGGTGCAAAAGCTGTTATTCTTTATGATCCTGACCAAACGTATACCGCTTTAGGTTCATTAGGTAAAAATCCTAATTATCTTCCTACCTTCTTCATACCAAAACAGGAAGGGAATGCAATTTATAATCAAGTAAAACAAGGAGAGGCAACATTCACTTTTGATGATGTAAAAGAGGTAGTTTCATCAGACGGTGATCATTTAGCAGCTTTCAGTTCAAGAGGTCCAACAAAAGTAACATATGATATTAAACCGGAAATAACTGCACCAGGTGTACAAATCCTTTCAACAGTACCATCGTATATTAACGGTCCGAATTATATTGGGAACTATAACTATGCATATCAACAGCTTTCAGGAACATCAATGGCGACACCACATGTTGCTGGTATTGCAGCTTTATTACTTCAAAAAAATCCGAACTACACACCAGCTGATATCAAATCAATTTTAATGAATACTGCTGACCCACTAAAAGATGCATACAGTGTTTATGAAGTGGGAGCAGGTCGAGTTGATCCTTATGAGGCGATTCATTCTGATGTTGAAGTTCAAGTTTCAGATGAAACACCTACGATTAAAAACGGTAAGGAAAAGCAAATAAAAGAAAAAACAGGGGCGATTAGCTTCGGTACTATGGCACCTAATGGTCAAAATGTAGGAGATAAACGAACTCTTACAATCTTTAACAATAGCAAACAAGCTAAAACGTTTAATGTAAAGGTAGAGTTTCAAACAAATCGACGAGGATCTTTAGATGCAGATGCAAATGGAGTAGGAATTGTAACGGATAAAACAATCAAAGTAAATTCCGCTTCTAAAAAGCAGTCCGTTGTATCTATTTTTATTCCAAAAACTGCTTCTCTAGGAACTTATGAAGGGTATATTACCTACACGAATCAATCGAATCCAGATGAAACCTATCAAATACCTTTCGCAGTTCGACTAGTTGAAAAAGGAATCAACGGAATGATCGTGTCACCAAATGACTTTACAACAGAGACTGATAGTTTCCATTTGGCACTAAATAATAGTGCGAGCCTTATGTTCGAGTTTAAATCTCATATGAGATATGTTGATCTTATTTTAGAAGATGCAAAAACAAATAAGGAATTAGGATATATAGGTACAGTAGACGGTATACCTTTAATGGATAACGTAACATACTACTTACAAAAGGCATTTAATGGATCATACTACCCGCTTACTGGTGATGATAAAAATCCGATTGCAGATGAATCTGTCATAGCACCACAAGGAGCATATAAAATTAAATTAGTTTCAACTGAAGATGATGGAACTACTTACGTAAAAGAACAACCAGTCTATATTGATAATGAGAAGCCTACTGTCAATATGGATAAGCCAGATGGTGTTTATGAATACGAGCCAGGACAACAGACATTCCAACTAAAAGGATCAATCTTTGATGGCGAGATTGCTGACATGAACGCAAACGGTATGAATTATACTCAGGCTTCTAATAGGCTGATGTACAGCTATAATGGTGGAACTAATAAAGCAATGCCAGTAGCTGAAGATGGATCTTTCACTATCGATGTTCCTATGCTAGAATCTAATCCTTTGTTAATGGTGCAAATGTATGGACTAGATGCAGCAACAAACAAAGATTACCGTAGTGCTAAACAATTCTTCTTTGCGAAAAAAGGAACGCCTTATGCAATATCGATGCCGGATAAAAAAGATGTCAAAATGGGTGAAACATTTAAATTTACATTGTCTATGAATAATGTAAAAAATCTACATCAAGCTGACCTGGCTTTTAAATATTTAAAAACTTATTTTGATTTAGTTGATGTTAAGCCAAATCCAGAAGCAAGTAAATATGGAGATATAAAAATTAATCAAGAAATATCAGATAGCGGTACTTTAAGAAACATGAAAATCTCTGCCACTTTACCAGAACAAACAAATGTGTCGGGCAATATTCCATTAGTGGATATTACGTTAAAGGTTCGAGATGATAAATTCATTAAAGAGCCTACTACACTTGTTTATACAAGTACATCGTATACAGATTCATCTAACAATGTAACTCAATTACAATGTGCAGGTTTCAATGTTTCGATGAGTCCGACTTATTCTGAAACGTTTGGTGATGTGAAGGCAGAAGGTTTAATGAAAAACGGAGCGGTATACTTCGGGATTGATCATACTTTAGTTGGAGGAACAGTTAAAGCAGTTGATGAGAATGGAGTCGCTTATAGCGGTGTAATTTCAAAGGCACCATCGTTTACTCTATCAAAACTACCAATTACAAATAAGCCATTAACATTCATCATGGACATCCCTGGTCACTTTACAGTAAGAAAACCGTTAATAATTAGTGATAACGACAATGGTAGTTTAATAGGACAACGTATGTTAACGACTTATAATACCGCAATTGCAGGCGACGTTAATAAAGACGATGCGATTGATATACTTGATGCACTTTATATTCAAACATATTGGGGATCAACTAAACGCGAAGCTGACATTAACTTTGACGGAAAAGTTGATGCACGAGACATGGCTTTTGTAGAGAAAAATTATTTAATGAAAAATCCAACTTCTACAAATGCACCTACTCCTAAAAAGAACTATAAAGGTCAAAATTTAGAAAGTGTGCTAAAAGCACTTAATATCCAGTAATAAAATAGCAATCTTTGAATGATGGTTCGAATCAAATCTACTTACTTAAAAGGAAAAAAGGAGAAAGAGATGAGAAAAAACATTACGAGATCAATTACTGCACTTGCTATAGGAACTAGTTTAATTGCTGGAGGCTTTGTATCCTCACCTGTGATCAAACCAAGTAATGTACAAGCTGCCATGAATACAGAATCAATCTTAGCTAAGCTTACACCAGAGCAAAGAAAAGCTTTGACTCAATTGAAAATGAGCGATCAATCTGGTCTGCAAATTAGTCCGGATGTTAATTTGCAAAGTGATGAAAAAATCACGGTAATCGTCCAGTTTAAAACATTGCCATCTAAAACTGCGATCATGTCTGCTAAAGCTGAAGGGAAGACTTTAAGTGCGTCACAGGCTAATCAACAAGTTGAAGATTCTCATGCAAATTTCCAAAAAGATTTAACGTCAATTTTTAAAAATGATAAAAATAAAACGCCATACACAATAAAGCAAAAGTACAAGTATGCTTTTAATGGTGTATCAATGCAATTACCAGCTAATAAAGTTGAAGCATTAATGCAATCAAAGGCTGTTAAAACTGTGTGGGAAAGTAAAGAGGTAACAGTAGATCCACCAGTTGAAGAAGAAAGTACTAAAACTGCTTCTGATTTTCCTGAAGGAGATGTGAATCCATTTTTAGGAGTAGACAAGCTGCATGAAGAAGGATTTACGGGGAAAGGAATTAAAGTTGGAGTAATCGATACGGGAGTAGACTACAATCATCCAGACATTAAAGCAGCATATAAAGGTGGCTATGATTTCGTCGATAATGATAATGATCCGATGGAAGCAACTTATGATGATTGGAAAAAATCAAAACAGCTAGAAGTTAATGCAGGGGCAACATATTACACGGTACACGGAACTCACGTTTCTGGAACGATCGTTGGTCAAGGTACTGCTGACTCCGAATATTCAGTTACAGGTATTGCTCCTGGTGCTGATTTATATGTGTATCGTGTACTTGGTCCATATGGAAGAGGATCGTCTGCAGCCATTATCGCGGGAATAGATCGTGCTGTAAGTGATGGAATGGATGTTATCAATCTATCACTTGGATCTGATTACAATGACCCAATGAATCCAATTGCTTTTGCAATTAATAATGCAGTACTGTCAGGTGTTACAGCTGTGTTAGCTGCAGGAAATGCTGGAAACGGTATGTATACTGTTGGTACTCCAGGAAATGCGCCATTAGGATTAGCAGTAGGGGCAAGCAGTGTACCGACAACGATCGCAGAACTTAAAGGTTCAGTTCAAACTAGCGTTGGAAAAACGGCGTCTGATATACGCTTAATGGCTAAGAGCTTTACGGATCAAATTCAAGATTTTATAGGAAAAAACTTACAAGTAGTAGATGCAGGTATTGGAGCTTTTGCGGACTACAATGGTAAAGACGTTAAAGGAAAAATTGCTCTAGTTCAGCGCGGCAGTATTACGCTAAACGATAAAATTAAATTTGCAAAGCTTAAGGGAGCAGCGGCTCTATTTATCTACAATACTGATCCGAAAGAAGGGTATGTACCGAATTATTTAGGTGAAGGAGTTGCAAATATTCCAACTTTCTCTTTAACAAATGCACAAGGGCTAGATTTATTACAAAAAGTAACAGCTGGCGATGCTACTTATTCATTTGAAAAATTAGGTGATGTAAAAACAGAAGGTGACAAGCTAGCTCCGTTTAGTTCACGTGGACCTGCCCGTGTAACTTATGATATTAAGCCTGAAGTTACAGCACCGGGTGTTGATATTCTTTCTACAGTACCAACGCATTTCGCCGGTAGCGCATCTCTTGGTGACTATAAGCACGCATATGCACGATTATCTGGAACATCAATGGCAAGCCCGCATGTAGCCGGTATTGCAGCATTATTATTACAAGCTCATCCGAATTATTCGCCGTTAGATGTAAAGGCTACATTAATGAACACAGCAGACCCACTGAACGATAAATACAGTGTTTTTGAAGTAGGGGCAGGACGAGTTGATGCGTATGAAGCAGTACATGCAGGAGCAAATTTAGAGGTTTTAGATACGACAGATACAATGATCGGCAATAAAATGAAAACAATTAAAGAAACTACAGGAGCAATTAGTTTCGGTACATTTACCTCAACTGGAGTAAATAGGGAAGATTACCGTAATGTAGTGTTAAGAAATGATAGCAAGGAAACGAAAACTTTTGACGTAAAAGTAGTTTACCAATCTTCAAGAATTTCAAAAGATGCTGTGGCCAATAATGTAAAGATAACAGTAGATTCAGAGCTAAAGGTTAAACCAGGTCAACAAAAGAAACATGCGGTATTTATTGATATTCCAGCAAATGCTGAAAAAGGAACATATGAAGGATATATCGTTTACACGAATAAACAAAATCCTGATGAAACATATCAAATTCCGTTCGCTGCGCGTTTCGTAGAGGAAGGTATTGAAGAGGTTGGAGCATTTCCATATGCATTAACAAGTAATACGTATGATAATCATCCATTTACGAGACCGCGTACAGATTTATACTTCCAATTGAAGTCTCATATGCGATATATCGATGTTGTATTGACGGATGCAAAAACAAATGAAGACCTTGGAATTATTGGAACACTTGATGGAATCGCTGCAGATGAGAATATGTTGTACCGTGTTGCGAATGGATTTGGTGGAATCTATATTCCGTTCTCTGCTGATCCTAATAGTCCACTAGTTTACAAGTATGTTCAAGCAAAACCAGGATTATATAAAATTAAATTTATCGGACGAAATGACCAAGGAAAAACGTTCACATCTGAAACTAAAGTCTATATTGAAGACAATAACCCTACTGTTCAACATAGCCTTCCATTTGGCGTTTATGAGTACGAAGACGGTCAACAATCAATACCATTCTCAGGTAAAGTCTTTGATAAAGATATTGAGGATATGAAAACAATGGGATTCGATATCGATCAGTCATATAACTCAGTTGTAGGATATTATGATACATTCATGGGTCCATATGGGTGGGTCGCATCACCTTCAGAAACTTTAAATGTTGACGAAAACGGTAACTATAAAGGTGAAGTTAAACTAAATCCAAATGCTAATTTCACAAGATACTACTCATTTGCAATGGACTCTGCATCAAATGGTGATTTTGGTAGAATGAATGAAACACTTTTTGTGAAAAAAGGTAGTCCATATGTAACAGGTAGTTTGAATAAAGAAACGATTAAAATGGGTGACACAATTACAGCTACTCTATCTGCTAACAACTTAAATAAAACTAATAAAGTATCATTTGAATTTGACTACGCACCATACAATTTTGAAATTGTTGATGTATTGAAAAATTCACAAACGAAAAATCAAATTAGCTCGGTTACAACCGTAGAGACAGCATCTACAAGTGGAAAACATGTAACAGTAACAGTAGAGTTAGCAAAGCCAATTACTGGCGAAGCACCACTTCTTGATATTCAAGTAAAAGCTAAGAGTGATAACTTTAATAAAGGCTGGTATGAGCTACAAGACTTAAAAGCAAGTGTTACAAATAAATCCGGTACAACTGAAAGTGCACCTGGATTTATGAAGTCATTCAGTGTATTACCAACTTTCTCTCAAATGGCTGCAAAATTAATTCCAGAAGGCTACTTTACGCCACAAGGAATGCAGATTGCCCCTTACGATTACACAAAAATTGGAGCTAAAATCAAAGTAATGGATGATCAAAATAATGTTTATACGAATGTAACAGTTCATCCTGATGCGTTCTTTGAAGTCTTCAATCTTCCATTGTCAAATAAACCATTTACATTCGAATTGGCTGTACCTGGTCATTTCACAACTAAAGGTATATTTACAATTGGAAAGACTACAGAAAATGGTGTACTTGGAGAAGCAAAATTAATTGGCGGAGTAAGTCTAATTGCTGGAGATGTCAATAATGACGATGTAATTGATGTAAAGGATGCAATTGCGATGAAATCAAACTGGGGTACAACTAACCGTGCAACTGATATAAACTTCGACGGAACAACGGACGCAAAAGATTTTGCTTTTATTGAGCAAAATTATCTAATGAAAAATCCAACCGTAACCGATGCGCCAAAACCAGTTAAGAAATACCAAGGAATAACAATTGATCTTGTTAAGACTCAATTAGGTATTAACTAGAATCATATTTTTAAAGACAATCAAGCGGGAGAATCCTGATTGATTGTCTTTTTTTCGTTGTTGTTTGGAAGATTCAGCTAGATTCATGAAATCGTGGGTAATTTATTTAATATTTGAATCGATATCAATGAGCTTTATCGATTTATCAGCGAGATTCGGCTGTTTATCAACGAAGTTCACAGCTTTATCAATAAAGTACACAAAGTGTTCGGCTTTTCCATTAAGAGAGAACGTATAACTCAGTGCACAGCTGCCAAGAAAAAGAGGCCGTCAGCTTTACGCACAAAAACCCACGCTTTATGAACAAAACTCACTACTTTACGCACAAATTTCATGACTTTATGCATCAAGTTCACAACTTTATGCACATAGTACACAAAGTGTTCGCCCTTTTTATTAAGAGAGGTTATAAAACACGCTGCACAGCTACCAAAAATAAGAGGCTACCCATTGAATGCAAAAAGTACACAAAATATTCGTATTTTCTGGTTATCACTACTTTGAATAGATGTACACATACTTGAATATAAATTTAATAAAAACTGTATGTGGAGGACTATTTATGGCTTTTGTTGCAATCTATACAGTTGGTAGGCTAAAACACCCATATGACCACTCTGCCTCCCGGGAATTTTTTAGTGTAGGTAATGATGTATTTCGTCAGGCGACGAAATCAGGACATATGATTGATGCGTTTTCATCTGATGGAATATCACTACCTAAGGAAGTGACAACAGGGGACGGTCATCCTATCCTTACACTAACAGTATGGAGGAATCTAGAATCTTTGTATCAATTTACCTACTCAGGTCATCATAAACAAGCTTTGAGAGATCGGAGCAAATGGATGGAGCAATATAAAGAAAAACATCTTTCATACGTATTATGGTGGACTGAGAAGTTAAGTGAGGTTTCTTGGGAAGAGGCATTTAAGAGATATGAAGATTACATTCAAAACGAAGCCTCTCCATTTGCGTTTGACTTTAAAAATGCATTTGATGAGCAAGGTGATTCTTTTGTCATTAAATAAAGGTAGATTTTTACATTAATAGCATTTTAATGATAAATAAGTAGGAATTTTACAAAAAAAATATAATTCCTACTTGATTTATAGGAATACTTGTATTAATATTTTCGTAAATTAAACTATTAAATAAAAGGGGGAGAAAAATGAATACATTTCTTATTTGCGTTAATGTTGTTATTTTATTAGTACTTATTTATGGATTGTATTTTATGCAAAAGAAACATGTATCGTTTTCAAAACGTGTATTCACGGCTTTAGGTTTAGGTCTTATTTTTGGTTATATTATTCATTTAATCTATGGAACTGAACATGAAGTAACAGTTGGAACAATTGATTGGTTTAGCATTGTTGGTAGTGGCTATGTAAAACTATTACAAATGATTGTTATGCCACTAGTATTTGTTTCAATTGTCGGAGCATTTACAAAATTAAAGTTGACTAAAAATATCGGGAAAATTAGTTTCCTAGTTATTGGAATTCTACTAGGTACAACTGCTATTTCAGCAGCAATAGGAATAGGTTCTGCTTTAGGATTTGGACTTGATGGTATAAAGATATCTGCTGGTGCTGCAGAGACTGCTAGAATTACAGAGTTACAGGGGCGTGTTCCTACTGTAGAAGCTATGACAATTCCAAAACAAATTCTTGAGTTAATTCCAAGTAATCCATTTTTAGATTTAACTGGTGCACGTGCAACATCGACAATCGCAGTTGTAATCTTTGCAGCTCTAATCGGTATTGCCTACCTAGGCGTAAAACGTAAAGAACCTGAACATGCAGAGTTTTTTGCAAAAATAATTGATACGCTTTACACAATTACAATGAGAGTTGTATCTTTAATTCTTCGTTTAACACCTTATGGGATTTTAGCAATCATTACAAAAGTTACAGCGACAAGTGATTACGATGCAATCGTAAAATTAGGTAAGTTTGTAATCGCATCATACGTGGCGTTAATCGTAATGTTTATTGTGCATCTACTATTGTTATCATTAGCAAAACTTAGCCCAGTAAGATATGTGAAAAAGGCATTACCAACTCTATCATTTGCCTTTACATCACGTACAAGTGCTGGAACATTGCCAATGACAATCAAAACACAAACAAAAGATTTTGGAGTTTCAGAAGGAATTGCAAACTTCGCTGGTTCCTTTGGCCTATCAATCGGTCAAAATGGATGTGCTGGTATTTATCCAGCAATGTTAGCTGTAATGGTTGCTCCATCAGCTGGAGTTGATCCTACAAGCTTTTCATTCATCATCTCTCTAATTTTAATCGTTGCAATCAGTTCATTCGGTGTAGCTGGTGTCGGCGGAGGAGCAACTTTTGCGGCTCTAATCGTATTATCAGTTATGAATCTTCCAATTGCTATCGTTGGATTACTAATCTCAGTCGAACCTTTAATTGACATGGGACGTACAGCTCTAAACGTTAGTGGAGCAATGACATCAGGTATTCTAACTAGTAAAGCAACAGGAGAATTTGAATCTGAAGTTTACCAACAAACAGATGTTGTAGAAGCATAATTTATTACATTAAAAAATAAAGAGTCCCATGTAAAAATACATTTGGGACTCTTTTTTAGTTTCTTTATAGAATTCAACACATTAATTAAAAAAATTTAGATTGATGAAGTTTTACAAAATATAGATAGGATCAATCCTCGTTAAAATGAAATAGTAGATTTTTTTCATTAGGAGGATGAAAATATGTTTAAAAAATTATCAATTATCACTTTACTAATTTTAGTAGTAATGACTATTTATGGATATTTTACGACTCTGTTTTTGGAATTATTGCCATATTTAAGTTTAATAGTAGGAATTACGATTTTTGTGAATGGATTGAAAGTAAAGGACAAGCCATTAAAGAAAAAACTTTATATCATAACAGCCAGTTTGTCTTTCATTTCATTTATAAGGATCATGCTTAACTAGTGTTTTATTTGCGAAGAATAATTCGGTTGTTCACGAAAATTTATTTTTGAACGTTGAAACCCTTTTACCTTTAATTAGGTAACAGGGTCTTTTTTGTTTTGTTAAATTTTTTAAAGTACTTAATTACTTTTTAAAATTATTTGGTGAAATCTATCGATTAATATTTAGACGGTTGAAAGAATTGATCAAATTAAAATTCGTATCAACTGTCTGTATAATAAAATTGTAATTTTGTGGAAATTCAATGCTTAATGAAAGGAGCTGATCGAGCAGATAATGGTATGTAATGAAAAGCTATATTCGAGTGCTGTAATTTCAAAAATTTTCATATCTAATAGCCCCCGTGCCCCTACAATGAAATTGCAAAATTAAAATAGGAGATAAAAAATACGGAGGGAAGAAATATGAAAAGTGTATGGAAGGTATTAAGTTTAACAGTACTAGCAACATCTTTAATTGCAGCCCCATCAGTAAATGCCGCAACTATAGGGTTAGTTAAGCAGTCTGGTGGAAATACAATACATCAAGTAAAAACTTCAGCAAAGATTAATCAGTTTTTAAATGACTTATCTCCCGAGCAAAGAAAAGCACTCCAAGATTTAACCTCAACTAATAAACAAGTACTAAACATTTCACCAGAAAAGGACTTAAACACTTCAAAAGAAATTTCAGTTATTGTCGAATTCAAACAACAAACAGCAAACACTTCTATTTTATTAGAAAAACTAAAAGGTAAGTCTTTATCAGAAGTAGAAGCGAATAAAAAATTAGAAGCATCACATGATCAATTTAAAAAAGATTTATCGAAACTAAAAATTAAATATAAAGTGAAAGATACTTTTAAGGAAGTATTTAATGGTGTTTCACTAACACTTCCTGCGAACCAAGTAAAAAGTGTACTTCAATCTGGAGTAATAAAAAGTGTTTATGAAAATAAAAAAGTTCAGTTGATTGAACCAATTTCTCCACTTAAAGCAAAAGGAACATCATCTTATAGCGGAAAATCTCCTCTTGAAATTATGGGAGTGGATAAGCTTCATAAAAAAGGGTTAACCGGTAAAAACGTTAAGGTTGGTGTTCTTGATACAGGGATTGATTATAACCATCCTGACTTAAAACATGCCTACAAAGGTGGCTATGATTTTGTTGATAATGATAAAGATCCAATGGAAACGACTGTTGATGATTGGGTAAAAGCTGGGAAGCCAGGAGGGACTTCTTCAGGTTATGTTACATATCATGGAACCCATGTTTCAGGTATAATTGCTGGTCAAGCAAAAGCAAAATCAAAATATGCAATGGAAGGTGTTGCACCTGACGCGAAACTTTACGTCTATCGAGTACTTGGACCGCATAGTACTGGTTCAACTGAGGATATTTTAGCGGGAATTGAACAATCAGTAAAAGATAAAATGGATGTTATTAATCTATCACTAGGTGCAAATTATAATGATCCATATTCGCCTTTAGCTATTGGAATTAATAATGCAGTATTATCCGGCGTTACTTGTGTATTAGCTGCTGGTAATGATGGCGGTGCAATGTACACTCTTGGCACTCCTGCCGCTTCAGCACTTGGGATTACAGTAGGTGCAAGTAATCCAGAAGTTGCTGAGTACAATTATACAGGGACATTTAAAAGTCGTAGTGCAAACATAGATTCCGAGATTCATTATGCTACAAATGGCTTTGAAGAGGATCCTAGAAAATTAGAAGGAAAAAGTTTTGATATCGTTGATGTCGGCTTAGGGCAAGAATCCGATTTTAATAATAAAAACGTAAATGGGAAAATTGCTCTTGTATCAACAGGTATTACTTCATTACAGGATAAGGTAAGATTGGCGAAAAAACACGGAGCAGCTGCTGTATTTATGTATAGTACTTCTAATGGCTCTGTTACTGACAAGCTTCCAGTAGCGATTGAAAATACATATGCATATATTTTGAGCGGGGAACAGGGAAAAGCTTTTAAAGAAATTTTGAAAAATGAAAAAGCAAAATATACATTTACAACTATTCAAAAAAGTGTACTTTACACGGAAGATTCACTTTCATTTTTTAGCTCACGTGGTCCAGCATTAATGACCTATGATATTAAACCAGAAGTGACTGCACCAGGTATGAGTATCATGTCTACTGTTCCTCCAAATGTTTATGGTGATAAATATGAGGGATTGTATCAATATGGATATGCCCCTTTATCTGGAACTTCTATGGCAACGCCGGAAGTAACTGGAGTAGCAGCCCTATTGTTAGAGGAAAATCCAAAAGCATCACCTGCTGATATTAAAACGACTTTAATGAATACGGCTGATCATATGAATGGGAATTATAGTGTTTTTGAAGTTGGTGCCGGACGTGTCAATGCACTTAAGGCGATTAATTCAAAAACATCATTTCAAGTACAAAATACAACAACTAATATTAATAATAATGAAGAAATACAAGTAGCTGATTTAACAGGAGCATTAAGCTTCGGTAGTCTATATACAAATGGAGAGGCTGTACAAGGTAAAAAGACCATCAAGATAAAGAATAAAGATAGCAAGGAAAAAGTTTTTGAAATGAATGTAAGCTATCAAACGGTAAGAGACTCACTTGATGCGACTGCAAACGGTGTGACTGTAAGTACGAATAAATCCTTTGTACTGATTAAAGGAAACAGTAAACAAAATATTGAAGCGACAATCAAACTACCCGCATCTGCCAAATTCGGTTTATACGAAGGGTATATAACGTATACAAATGTTTTAAAACCAAAAGAAACATATCAAATGCCATTTGCTGTTCGTAAAGTAAAAGAAGGTATTGAATATCTTAATACAAGCTCAGGGATCACAACGATTAACAACGGTAATCTTGCTTATAACGGTATGGCTTCAGCTACTTTTAAATTAAACTCTCATATTCGATCCCTTGATATTTTCTTAGCGGATTCAAACGCAAAAGATTTCGGATACTTAGGATATTATGATGGAGTTGGAATACCAGAAAATCAAGATATTAAATTAGCCAATTTCTTCAATGGAGATTATTATCCTATTGGAGTAACAACTGAACAGGCAATCGGAATGGAACCTACACATGTAAAACCAGGTACGTATTATGTGAAATTTGTATTTTCAGAAGAAAGTGGAAAACAAATCATTATTGAAAAGCCGATTTCGGTTGATAATTCGAAGCCAGAAATGAAAACTAATTTAGCAGATGGTGTCATTGAAGTGGATCCTAATAATCCGATTGAAATAAAAGGGAATGTAATGGATCAAGGAGTAAAAGAATTAATAGCAGCTGGTTCTGAAATAACTCAAGGAAATAACATGCTTTATTATAAATACAACACGAACTATCCAACTACACAAGCTCTTGATACAAATGGGAATTTTACATTTGCCAGAAATAATATACCTAGTTCCTTAAGTGTATTACCAATAGAAATGTATGCAATGGATTATATAGGAAATAAAACAAATTCATTACAATACTATTTTGTAAAAAAAGGATCTCCTTATGTGACAAGTATTGCTAATCATAAAGAAGTAACTCAAGGTGACACAATAACTTACGATGTAAATGCCGTGAATCAGGGGGTATTTAAAACTGCAGAATTAGAATTCAAATACGATCCAAATGTTCTTTCTTTTTCAGATATTTCACTAGTTGAAAACATGAAAGATCGCTTTGATGCAACTGTAACAAACGAAAATGGAACGATTAAAGTCAATTTATCGGCGAAAGATACATCTCGGAATGCAGAAAATGCATTATCACTTTTGAAACTGACAGCAACAGTTAAAAATGATAAGTATTTTAATGATTATACAAAAGTAACTTTATCAAAAGCTAATTTTACTAGCCTTACAGATTTGAAAACGGCTAGTGGACGTGTCGATCCAGCAGTTAAAATTAATGCTACGAATTCTCAAATATTAGGCACTATGAATGGAGAAGCAGTCTATAAAGTAGCAGCTACTGGTCCTGTAAAGCTGTTTGATTACTCTAAAATGGGTGCTACTGTAAAGGTAATTGATAAGAACGGTAAGGAGTATGCTGGAAAAGTATTAGATACTCCTAATTTTCAAGTAGATTCATTACCGTCTAGTGACTTACTCAAGTTAGTACTAGATATCCCTGGACATTTTACACTACAAAAATCCTTCTATATAGGGTTAGATGGACAGGTTGGTGAAAAGAAATTTATAAATAAGAAACTAGCAAGCGCTGGAGATGTAAATAAAGACAATGTTATCGATATATTAGATGCAATTTATCTACAAGAGCATTGGGGTACAAATGACCGCAAAGGCGATATTAACTTTGATGGTAAGGTCGATATGACTGACATGAATTATATTAAGCAAAACTTCCTAAAGGAAAATCCGACAGTACCTCATCAAAACCAACCGAAGTCCACTGAAAATGGGAAAACATTACAAAGTATTATTGAAAGTTTAAATTAATAGAATAGTAAGAAAAACTAGTCCTGAAATTTAGGACTAGTTTTTTTATAGAAGAATGAATGAAAACAATTCATAAAAAATAGTAAAAATAGTTGTAATGTATTAATAAGAGATAATGCAAAATAGGTTCATATATACTTTAATAATCGATTGATCAAAAGTTGAATCGTACTTTGGAAATTATTTTGTTGAGAAGTTATTTTCGTTATGTAGTACTTTAGAATCCTATATAAAGTTAGCCGTTTACCGAGACTTTACAAACTATAAATCTCGAATTTATACTGAAATTGTTGGAATTTTATTTCAATTGAATAATAATTAAATTTGAAATTTATTTTCAATTGTATTTCCAACATTTAGACTAGTTTAAGTTTAGGTAAATATATTAATGGGAGGAGAGTTTATTTGACTCGAATAACTCGAAGTATTGTAACATCAACTTTAACACTTGCTTTAGTAGCCTCAACAGGTTCTGCTAGCTTTGCACAAACAATTTCAGAGAATACCTCAATTCAAGCAGAGGTGAATGGAATGAAACAAACCAAAAACAGTGAGAACTTCCCTGTATTAAAGAAAGTTAAACGTCCTGAAGAGGTTGGGTTTTCATCTGAGAAATTAAAACAAGTAGATGAATTAATCCAACAAGACGTAGACAATGGTTTTCCTGGTGCAGTTTTAATGATTATCAAAGATGGGAAAATCGTAAAAAACACAGCCTATGGTTATGCGAAAAAATATGATGGACTAACACCACTGAAACATCCGGAGAAAATGAAGACTTCTACAATGTTTGATTTAGCGTCAAACACAAAAATGTATGCGGTTAACTTCGCCTTACAACATCTTGTTAGTTTAGGGAAAATAGACCTAAATGCAACTGTACAATCATACTTTCCAAATTTTAAAGACAAACCAACTGATGTAATTAAAGGGAAGGATACTTTACGCTTAATTGATATTTTACATCACACTGCAGGCTTCCCTGCTGATCCACAATATCATAATCTATCTGTAGCCGGATCTTTATATACACAAGACCGTAATGAAACATTTGAGAAAATCGCTGAAACACCACTTGAATACGTACCTGGTACGAAAAATATTTATAGTGACGTAGATTATATGATTCTTGGTTTTATTATTGAAAAAGTAACTGGTCAACGACTTGACGATTATGTTGAAAATACGATATATAAACCACTAGGTCTAAAGCACACTATGTTCAATCCATTGCAAAAAGGATTCAAACCGAAAGATTTCGCGGCAACAGAGTTAGAAGGGAATACTCGTGACGGTGTCATCTCCTTCCCAAATATTCGTACATACACTTTACAGGGAGAAGTTCACGATGAAAAAGCTTATTATTCAATGGGCGGTGTCTCTGGTCACGCGGGACTTTTCTCCACGACAAACGATTTAGCTGTCCTATTACAAGTAATGCTAAACGGAGGCGGATATGGCAAAGTAAAACTATTTGATCAAAAGACGGTTGATCAGTTTACAGCACCTTCTGATTTAAATCCAACTTACGGTTTAGGATGGAGAAGAAATGGTTCTTCTAGTATGGCATCTACATTTGGATTGTACGCAAGTCCAAATGCGATTGGTCATACTGGATGGGTTGGTACTCTGACAATCATCGATCCAGATAATGACTTAGGTATTGTTTTATTGACGAACAAAAAACATTCACCAGTCATTGATCCAGCAACAAATCCGAACAAGTTTGAAGGGGATGACTTTGCTACAGGACAATACAAAGCTGTAGCGACTGCCGTATATGAAGCGTTGTTAAAATAATGTGATTTAACAAAAATAGAAAGCTTTGAAAACAATAAGACAGCAAGAGTAATATTCTTGCTGTCTAAAGTATCCTTATAAGTTTTCTGCAACGGCTACTAAATAATATGACAAACCAACCTGTTGATTTTCCAATAAATCTCTATGAAAATTATCATGCAGGAAAAACTTTGTTTGATTAACGAAATCCTCTTTACTAATTACATGTCCATTTTTATTTAAAAATTGTATATGTGTAGAAGCAACTTTCTGAACAATCGGATCGTTAAACTTTACTCCTGTTTTTAGAAAATCTGCCATTTTGACTTGGAAATTTTGTGCTTCGATTGCCATTAAATTCATTCTTTCAACATCAATCGCACTTACATCCAGTGCAACATTATATGTTTCCTCTAAATAACTATTTTGTTCTTCGAGCGCATTTTTCCAATCTTCTTCTCTTTCAAATCCTTTAAACATTAAATTTTTCTCCATTTTTTCTCCCTTAGTAACATGATTTAATGACGTTTTTACCGTTTGTATTAATTGCTCGTATCGGTTAATTTTTTTCTCTAAAAGAGCTAATTGTTTTTCTAGAGTAGTTGACCTATTTGATTCTTCAACTAACAATTTTTTAATTTCTAACAATGGAAAGTCTAATTCTTTATAAAAAAGAATTTCCTGTAAGCGATCTAGATCATTTAAAGAATAGTAACGGTAGCCTGTTTCTCCGATTTCAAAAGGAATTAGTAATCCAATCTTGTGATAATGGTATAGTGTCTTAATGGAAATACCAGCGATACTTGATAAATCTTTAACTGTAAGTCTCATAATTTCCCCCTTTCGACTTTTACTATGGGATATGACCTAAGGTTGGAGTCAATATTTTATATAAAATTAAGTGATATTTTTATTTGAAAAGATCAACTACCGATTAAAACGATTAGAATTTTTCTATAGTAATACACATATAAATAAAGGGTTTTCTAAACAAACAGAAACCATTCGATTAAAAATGAGAAATCTCAATTAGGGATGTGATCGAGGATGTTGATTCTGTTACTTGCAGTTCCAGTCATGATATTAGGATTAATTTGTTTGTGGGTTTCGATATTTAATAAAAAAAAGCATATATTAAGTAGGTTATTTTATTTGTTTTTAGGAATAACATTGGGAATTTTCTCGATATATCTATTAGATTTCTATTTATTTTTCCGACTATAAATGGCATTAACAAAAAGAATGATAAGAACTTATGGTAAAATTAAATTACATAACTTTCCAATTTAGTTTGAAAACATCTTTGAATTAATTTGAACTTACAGCAGTTAGCTAATAAAAAGTTATCAAAATACATAATATAGAATTACGAAAACAGAGGAGAAGATAATGAAAGAATTTTTACTGCTTTTAAAGAAAGGGAATAAATCTGCATTATTAGCAGCTATAGTTAATGCGGTAATCGCCATCATTAAAGGAATTGGTTTTAGTATGACAGGAAATGTGGCACTATTTGCTGAAACGATGCATAGTGCTGCTGATACAGCAAACCAACTTTTTGTATTTAGTGGCTCTGCACTAAGTAAAAAGGCACCAACAGATCGGTTTCCAAATGGATTTGGCCGACTAGTTAATTTAGTTTTGCTTGGAGCCGTATTAATAGTAGGAATTATGGCATATGAAACGATTGTCGAAGGAATTCATCATATCATCCATCCGACACACTCTTCAGGATTAACCATAACTCTTGTTATTTTAGCAGCTTCAACAGTTCTTGAATCATTTGTATTATATAAAGCGATGAAGGAAATTAATCATGAACTAGGAATTCAACCAACGGGTTTTGCAGTAGTTACCCAAGCGATGGCTAATATGGGAAAGGCTAAACCAGCTACAAAATTAGTGTTCTTAGAAGATACTGTTGCAACGCTAGGCGGATTACTAGCAATGGCTGCAGTAATCATTGCTTACTTTACACCATTTCATCAAGCTGAAGGTATTGCTTCCGTGATCATCGGCCTTTTAATGTTCATGGTTGTTGGAAAGGTATTTCTTGATAATGCTGCTGGTGTAATTGGAGAATCCGACGAAGAAATGGAAGATAAAATCGGCGAAATGGTAATGAACGATCCAGATGTTAAAGATATTCAAGCTCTAACAGTTGTAAAAGAAGGCGAAGATTTACATGTTGAATTGGAAATTGAACTTGACCCTAGTTTAACAGTTGCACAAGCCGATGACATAAAAGACAGATTAGAAGAAAAAATTATGCAAGAAAATGGGGTAACCGACGTAATTATTGAATTAGATGAAGACGACGGGATTCAGAAGTGGGCTGAAGATCATAAGAAGTCAGATTTAATTGAGAAATAGAATACGTTAAAAGCGGCAATTTACTTTTTAGCTGGATAGTCAAATATGATTATCCAGTTTTTTATTATAGATCATAAGAAAGCAGAACTTCTTTTAGAAAATATGAAGAATACAGATATGAAGAGAACGAAATCATATTTATAGAGTGTTTAAAGGGGAAAGGACTTGGTTATTTCAAGTCCTTTTTATATGAAACGATATGAAATTAGCCTTCTAGTTGATTAGTTAATTCTGTCACTTCATTATTTATTTTTAATTCTATTTCTTTCATTTCTAAGGTTAAATTATTAGGTATACCTCGTATATATTTGCCCGTGTTATTGTCCTGAGTAAATCTACCCTTATATGCTCCTCTAAATGAATAAAACTTAAATCCTATATCCATGTTGCCCATATCATTTGATAAAAAAGCTACAATATTTTGTCCGACTTTTGAATTTGGAATACCTTCAAATAATATAACAAGTTTTTCCTCTAATTCTTCTTTAGATATATTTTTAAACTTCTGATCTAGGCCGAAGTCTTTTTTTGAGATTTCGCCACCATATTCTAAGATAGTTATTGTTTTACCTATCATTTTTTTGTCACCTGATAGAACATTCCTTATTTTATATGTTAATTTTGTATAGGGTGTACCATGAGTATTCGGATCCTTATAAACGTATGGCTCAGCTGCGATAACTGTACCTTGAACAACTAAATCAGAGTCTTTCGTTAAATCTTCAACAGAATCAAAATGACCAAAAAGTAATCCGCTAGTTTTGATGACTTCTTTTCTGGGGTTATTTGTTTGATTAGAAGTCGAGTTAGTCTTTTTCAATTCTGTATCATTATCTTCTCTTTCAAGTTCTTTGATTGCATTGGAAGAATTATTTTTTGTATTTAGGTTTAAATTTTGTGAATTCATGGAGTAAATTGATAAGCTTATTAAGACTACGATAAAAATTAGTGAACATATAAAAACTTTTTTCATAAGCCCTCACTTTTTACTTTTTTATTTTATACATATATTTTATCAATAGAAAATTTTAACAGTTAATAAGAAAATGAAAGTTTTGTGAAAAAAATCACATATTTAATTTTGAATTCTTTGATTATGCTCTCTATTCATAGAGGATTTCGCTTAAAAAGGAAAGAATTATATAAATTGTATGTATCTTTTGATTGATGTTTTATTACGAAGATAAGAGAGATATTACATTAAGATGTTAAAATACATGATTTAGTTAAAGGTATATTAAGGAAAAATTATCAAAAAGATAACAAGTAGTTTTCTAGTATAGTAGGGTTAGGGGAATTAGGACAATTCTATGTCCAGAAGCGAATTGTTTAATTCTAAACTACTAAAGCATAATACAGTACATAAAAGAAAAATCATAGAATGAAAATAAATGGTTCTTTGAAAAACGTGAAATTATGTAATCGGAATGACGAGGAGGAATGATCATGTTTGAATTTGAAAATATAGAACAGTTTGCAAGGATAAAAGTTATTGGAGTTGGCGGCGGTGGGAACAATGCCGTTAACCGCATGATTGAAGATGGAGTAGAGGGCGTTGAATTTATTGCCTTTAATACAGATGCACAAGCATTGAAGCAGTCAAAAGCGGAAATTACGATGCAAATCGGCGCAGCTTTGACGCGTGGTTTGGGAGCGGGTGCAAATCCTGAAATTGGAAGAAGAGCTGTAGAAGAGAGCAAGTCGCAAATAGAGGATGTATTAAAAGGTGCGGACATGGTTTTCGTTACAGCCGGAATGGGCGGCGGAACAGGTACAGGGGCAGCACCTGAAGTTGCGAAAATTGCTCGTAAGCTTGGCGCATTAACAATTGGAGTAGTAACGCGTCCATTCAAATTTGAAGGGAAAAAGCGTGCAACAAATGCTGAAGGTGGAATTAAAGAGCTTAGGGAAGCAGTTGATACATTAATCATTATTCCGAATGATCGATTATTAGAGCTTGTAGATAAAAAAACACCGATGCTAGAAGCATTCCGAGAAGCGGATAATGTACTTCGACAAGGTGTTCAAGGTATTTCTGACTTAATCGCAGTACCAGGATTAATCAATCTTGACTTTGCCGATGTAAAAACAGTTATGTCTCATAAAGGGACAGCCCTTATGGGAATTGGGATTGCAAAAGGTAAGGACCGTGCTACGATCGCTGCTCAGAAGGCGTTAAATTCTCCTTTACTAGAAACTTCAATTAACGGAGCTCACGGTGTAATCATGAATATCACGGGAGGACGTAATTTAAGTCTATTTGAAGTACAAGAAGCTGCAGATATCGTTGCTTCTGCGTCCCATGAAGAATTAAATATGATTTTCGGTTCGGTAATCGATGAAAGCTTAAAAGATGAAATTATTGTAACTGTTATTGCTACGGGATTTGCGGATAAAGAAGATAAAATGGTAAGAACGCCTTCTAGACCAATAGAAGAAGCACCTAGCTTATACAATAGAGAGCAAAGATTCCAACAGGAACAAAGATATCGAGTAGATCAACCGCAAGAATATGGAAGATACACAGAGCAACAAGACTACGGTAGATACTCAGAACAACAAGATTATGGACGATACAATGAACAAAAAGACTATAATCGTAATAATGAGCAACGAGAATATAACCGTGTGAACGAACAACAAGACTACGGTCGATATACTGAACCGCAAGATTACAACCGTTACTCTGAACGTCAAGACAATAATCGTTACACGGAGCAACAAGACAATAACCGTTACACCGAGCAACAAGACTATAATCGCTATAACGAGCAACAAGAATATGGCCGATACAAAGAGAAGGAAGATTCAACTTCATATATTCCGGCTTTCTTACGCAATCGAAAAAACAGATCTAGATAGATTTATAGATGGAGAAAAAGACATGAGGATAGTGCTCATGTCTTTTTTATTTGAATGTTTTTAAGTTGGAGATCTGCATTTAAAATTGGAAAATCTTCAACTCAACCCCTCCAACAAATAAGTTCCTGGTGATACTTAGGTAGAAAGTAACGCTCAATACAAAGGAGAAGTATGTATAATTACAAGATATGTCGATTTTTTTTAAGAAATTTTAATTTTTATAAAAAAATTAAAACTTTTTTAGCTCTCAGGAGTCTAATGTATAGAACAGCGAGATGGAGGGATTGAAATTGCAGGATTATAGTCTAGTGAAAAGGGCTATCAAAGGCGATGAAGAGGCATTTTTATCAATTATGCATGAGCATAAATTGTCATTATATAAAACTGCGCTTGCTTATTTGAAAAATAAAGATGAGGCGATTGAAGCAATTCAAGAAGTAACGTTCCGCGCCTATCAAAATATTAAAACATTGAGAGAACCAAGTTATGTAAAAACATGGCTTATTCGAATTATGATTAATTATTGTCAGGATTATATAAAGAAGAATAAAAGAGTAACTTTCGACGATGAATATATTTTGCAGCAAGGTACGAACGAAGACTATCAATCTATTGAGATTGAAGAAGCAATGTCCAAGCTCGATGAAACACAGCGACAGCTATTACATTTAAAATATTTTCACGATGTCAAAATCAAAGATATAGCTATTTTGTGGAATCGCCCAGAAGGTACAGTGAAGACCTGGTTAAATAAAGCATTAAGTTCATTACGTGGAATCCTTGAAGAGAAAGGAGAAAATGGCCGTGTTTGAAAAAGAAGAAAATGAACTAAAAAATTGGAAAGAAAAATACGAAAACATTGATCTACCGATTGATGAAATTGATGAAGCTATACAAATTGGTTTTCAAAAAGGAAAAGCTAGTAATAAAATACATAAAAAAAAGCGATTGACTAAGATTTGGTCTATTCTCGCTGCTTCGATATTTTTATTTGGGATTCTCGCTGGTATTCGTGTATCTCCTACTTTTGCTGATTATATTACGAAAGTTCCAGGTATGGAGAAAATCGTTCAAAAGATCCGTCAAAGTAATGATAAGGGACTACTCTCAGCTGTGGAAAATAAATATGCACAAAAGATTGATGTATCCCAAGAAAAGGACGGTATTAAAGTTACAATTGATTCAGTTATTGCTGATGAGCAAGAAATTGTGGTGTTTTATACGATTAAAGGTAAATCAAAAAAGCAAAATTTTGAAATAAATGTAGCGAACCTTAAAGCGGCAGATGGAAAAGAATTACCTGTACACAGTTTATCGTTTGAAGGTGAAAATGAATATAAAGGCTCCCATACTAGCACGGTTGAATGCGATTTTAATGAGCCTTATGAGCAAAAAGATTTTAAATTAGATTTAAAAGTTAAGAGTGGAGAGGATAAAGAACAGTTTTCTATCCCATTTTCAATAAAGAAACATGAAAAAACGAATCAAATATACAATTTAAATAAAACTGTCGTAATTGACGGACAAAAAATTAAAATAAAGAAACTTACAATTTTTCCACTTCGAGTAGCTATGAACGTTGAAATAGATCCATCAAATACTAAAGAAATTTTAGACTTCCCAGACATTCGACTTGTCGATCAAAATGGAGAAGTGTGGTCTAGTAATGGAATGAGTGAAGGCGGAGCTAGTGAATTAGAAAAAACGTACTATCTTCAAAGTAATTATTTTAAAGATCCAAAAGAATTATATTTGGTCATAAATGGGCTTCAGGCTATTGATAAGGAAGATGAATATCTTGAAGTAGATACTGAGAAACAAAAAATACTGAAGCAGCCAAAAGGTGATTATTTAACTGACTTTCAAAAAGAAGGAGAAACTATATGGTTTACTTTAAATACAAAAAATGAATTTAATTACTCCATGTTTGGCGGAAGTTCAATCATTGATGCAAAAGGAAAAGAGATTGAAATTAATGAATCCTATGGAGCAAGTTTTGAGGATAATAAAAAAAGAGTAGGTTTTAAGATTTCTTCTAGTCAAAAGTATACGAATCCGATTAAAATAAAACTTGTATTTTTCCCTTCATACATTGAAGGCGAAACTAAGATAAGAGTTAAATAAATTAACTAAAAATAAGAAAAAATAAAAACGTAATCCTTTCTATGAATATCTAGAAAGGATTACGTTTTTTAGATATTAAAAACTATTCGCTTTATTACAAATGGGCTCAGAAGGATAAACGTGTTTAAACTTTTCAAAATCCCAAGTAGTAAGAAATTTTTTAGCTGCCTGGTAACCGTTTGTGAAAAGTGCTTCTTTTTCTTTTTTAGTTAAATAAAAGTCAGTGCTTGAGATGTCACCTGTAGGGATTTTTATTGTTCGTTCGTTTACTTCTGCTGTTAGATGTCGTAGATCATGTGCTTGTCTCATCGTTATAAAGATAGATTTGTAAAAAGAGATAGGGTTATGGCCTTCTAGCGGTTTACCGATAATTTCATCATCTATTAAACGAAAACCAAATGTTGGCCAATCTTGATGGTCGTCAAAAATCCAAATTGGAAAATTACTTAGTATACCGCCATCGACGAGTAAAATTGGGTAATTAAAGTTAGGAGTTTTTAATTTAATTGGTTGAAAGAAAAAGGGGATTGTACCACTCATTCTAACTGCTTGAGCGATTGTAATATTTTTCGTAGTTAAGCCATATTCAGGTAGATCATCAGGTAAAACTACCATTTTGCCATTACTAATGTCTGAGATAATGATTTTTAGTTTTCCTTCTTCTAGATCATCGAAAAAGCGAATACCTTTTCTAGATAATAAAGAATCCAACCATTCTTCTTCAAAGTCATTTTTATATAATCCATTTTTAAATAAGACATTTAAAGCTAATCCTATTAAGGGTAAATAGTGTAACCATGTTTTTGTAATAAATTTCTTATAATCTAGACTTTCCATAATTACTTTTAATTCTTTTCCAGTATATCCACTTGCTAGAAGAGCAGCTACAATTGCGCCTGCAGAAGTGCCAGCTAAACGTGCCCATTCATATCCTGTTTCTTCTAAAGCACAAATAGCGCCAACATGTCCAATACCTCGAACTCCTCCGCCTTCAAAGATGCCATCTAATTTCATTTTGTTACACCTACCTTTCAGAATTTAAAAAATATCTTAATATAATATATGGAAAGTTTTATTTAATGTGATAACTCATAGATTCAATGACAATTAACAATCATTTTATTTTTTGGGAAATAAAATGACAATCTTTGCAGTGTAATTTAATATCTCAAGTCTTAGATGAATGCTTAATTTAGGTTGAAACATTCAATAAGTTATAGAAATAAGTATTTGATGAATATTTTAAATTCAATATGAAATACTAACAGCAATCTGATAGTTTATATATCAGAAAATATATTAATTAAAGGGGCTACATATCATGGCAAACAGATCTTCAAATCAATACGTTTCATCAAATGCTGAATCTGCAATTGAGCAAATGAAATATGAAATTGCAACAGAATTTGGAGTACATTTAGGTCCAGATTCAACGTCTCGTGCAAATGGTTCAGTAGGTGGAGAGATTACAAAACGTTTAGTTCAAATGGCTGAACAAAGTCTCGGTGGATATTCAAGATAATAGTATTAAATTAAGGAAGAGTTGATTAGGGGTAATTCATTACTCATTGATTAACTCTTTTTTTATGTGATTTAATGAGTTAATTCTTAAGTTTTTTCCATAATTTGTTAATAATAAAAGAGTTTGACAGAATTATTAAAAAATCAATGAAATATTTTCTATTTTGTATTAATATTAAAAAAAATGAGTCGATATAAGTAGAGAGAAAATTAAAATAATTTGGTATTATTATACTAAACTCAATAATTATATTGAGCATATAAAAATAGAGAGAGAAATAAATGGGGAGTTGCAAGTATGAAATCAACTGGAATTATTAGAAAGCTAGATGATCTAGGTAGAATCGTTCTACCAAAAGAACTGAGAATTACAATGAATTTAGGGAATAACGCTCCATTTGAAATTCATTTTGAAGACGGGATGATTATTCTTACGAAGTATGATGAAACTTCAGGGCTAAGTGGTATCGTCAGAAGACTTGACGACTTAGGAAGAATTGTCCTACCAAAAGAATTAAGAAATATGTTAAACCTAAATAAATATGAACCCTTTGAGGTGTTCGTAGATGAAGATAAAATTATCCTTAAACAATTTGTTGCATCTAATGCTTGTATGGTAACTGGTGTTGTTGATGAAAATAATTTTTCGTTTGATAGCGGCAAGATTATAGTTAGTAAAAATGGTGCAGAAATACTTATTAAAGAATTACAAGAATTCATAGCTAAATAAAAAAACGTTAAAAGTGCTCTTTATTCAAAGATGAAGAGCACTTTTTTAATTGATTCTGTTTAGGCAGTAATATTCAAACTTTTTTCCTTTCTTCGTTCTCATCGATTTACTACAAATTTGTTAAAACCTTCTAAAATGCACCAAGATAATAAGACACTACATAAAATGATAATTTCCATTTGTCACATCTCCTTTTGTTCGATTTTTGTTCCACTTTTTATTAGGATTGTATGTTCTGTTTTGTTTGGATGTTTTTATTATACACGAACACTTATTCTATTAAAAGAAGTTTTTTTTGAAAATTTATGAATTTTTTTGGAGAATCTCTGGATGGTAGCTCGTTTGTTCGTATTGGGGATTGTATTTCGAACATAATAGGTTGCAATTCAAGATAAAAAAACCCGCTAGAAAGCTTATCAATCTAGCGAGTTTTTATCTATTTTATATCGTTCAATTTTTAAAATAGTGACCATTTTCAAGATCATCTAGTAAACTTGGATGAATTGGTTGCCAATTTAAAAGTTCTTGAGTTTGTACGCTTGATCTAGGGATGTCGACAGAAGCGATCGTACCTAGAAATCCAAAGTGCTCAATTGCTTTTTCTGGTGAAATGCTGACAACTGGTAGATTTAGTTTATTACCGATGACAGTTGCTATGTCTCGAAATGGCACTGCTTCATCTGCCACTCCATCTAGAAGTATACCGGCAGGAGCTTTTTCTAATGCAAGGCGGTACAGACGTGCGGCATCAAGTCGGTGAATAGCTGTCCAGTGATTTGATCCCTCACCGATATAGGCAGAAAAACCTTTTTCGCGTGCAATATTGATTAAACCAGGAACAAAGCCCTTGTCACCAATACCATGTACGGAAGGAGCAAGTGACACGACTGAAGATCTTACACCTCTATTTCCTAGAGCAATCACTGCATTATCCGATGCAGTTCCGTTGAAGTGAGCAGTGGTCACAAATGGCTTTCCAGTTCCTTCTAATGCTTTTCCGATTGTCTCGATGACGCTTAAATCAGTTTTTAGCGAGTTAGCAAAATCTGTGAAGTCATTATTAAACGCTAGATGGATTACACCGTCAGAAGCAACGGCACCGCTATAAATGCTTTCAAGATCGTTAAGATCACCTCGATGCACTTCAGCCCCAGCTTCTTTTAGCTTCGCCGCACCATTTTCAGATCGAGTTAACCCGACAACTTTATGACCTACACTAATTAGTTCTTGTACAACAGCAGTACCGACATAGCCTGTTGCTCCAGTTACAAATATTTTCATAAGATGATCCTCCTTAAATTGTTGAGTTGTAGTATCGATTGAACAAATGTAGTATAAACTATAGAGTTGACTCTAAGGCAAGACGTTTAGGAGGAAATAAATTGAGGATTAATGAGTTAGCTAATAAAATGGGTTTAACAGTTCACACTATTCGCTTTTATGAAAAGGAAGGATTGTTGGACAGTCGTCACGTACAAAGAGAAGAAAATAACTATCGAAACTATACAGACGAAGCGATCGAACGGCTGAAACTCATAAAAAAGTTTCAGAATGTGGGTTGTTCTTTAATTGAATTAAAGGAAGTATTACAAGATAAGGATGAAAATACTCGCACTAATGAAGAGCGAATTGAATGGATTTCTCAAAAAATAGCAGAGATCGAACGGATGCGAAATGAATATGATCAAATGCTTGTTACACTAAATATAATGCTAGAATATAGAAAGTCATTGGATAAGCCTAAAAAGACATAATATTAATCAGTTAAAATAATAAATTAAATATGATCTATCGGATTAAAAATGAGTTGTATCGCCGTTTTCCACAATAAAAAAATCGACCAAATAGTCGATTATTTATCTAAAGTATGTATTAGCTTATAAAGGATTAAAATAATAGAAAAATAATCCTTTTCTAAGTTTATCGTTTTAAAATAGTAACAGGTTAATTCTAAAATATTATTGAACTTCTACATCATTTTTAAATTTCATTAGTATTCACCTTTCATATCAAATGTCTTTAAATTAAAGTTATCTTTCCAACTAAGTAACTATGCATTTCCTGATGCAAAACTACTGTATACTTTAATGTTAATGGGCCACATCTAAGGAATATTATCTATTAGCTCAACGTCATGGTCAACCGGGTTATTTTGCTCTTATTAAATCAATGATTTCATTGTTCGTAGACTTTAATCGACAAAATAAAACGAAAATCTACATAGTTTTCACGCGTAATTTGGGCGGATTATGTCTTTGGGTTTTTTAACAGAGAATTAAATCGAAAAAGTATGATTCTGTCATAAATATGGTAGGATATGGTTATGCAATGTTAGAAGGAGAAAATGAATGGGCCTAATAGATAATCAAAAACATTTCTTTGAAAAATATAAAATAGATGAACAAGATTTTGAACATTATAGCTTGGATTGGTCTACATATACTGAAATATACAAAGAATACATATCAGAAATACCGAATCTTGAGACTGTGGCTACATTTATTTCAGAAATACTTCGTAAAAATCCTGAAATACATACAGTTAAATCAAGAATTAAATATCCTGACCATTTAATTGAGAAAATTATTCGAAAGACGATAAAAGGTAAGAAATCTGATCCTGCATATGAAATAAATGTTTCGAATTATAAATCTGAAATTACGGATTTGATTGGAATAAGAGCATTACATTTATATAAATATCAAGCAGCGGATATAGATAAAACAATTAGGCAAAATTGGAATTTACATGAAAAAGCGACCATTTACCATCGCTTGGGCGATATGACGAGTGAGCAGCATATTGAAGAAGAAAAGTTTCAGTTTTTAGTTCATGATGCCGGATATCGCTCATGGCATTATGTGATCAAGTCGCAGATGACTAAAGTAAACTATTTAGCTGAAATTCAAGTAAGAACGATTTTTGAAGAAGGCTGGAGCGAAATTGATCATCAATTAAGGTATCCTTATGACTTGGATAATGCAATTTTAAATGAACAGCTATTAATCTTAAATAGGCTTTCGGGTGGAGCAGATGAATTAGTCAATTCAATCCTTCATACTAAAATGACGATATACCAACAAAACGAAGAAAAAGAATATCGTGATGCAAGAATTGAAGAATTATTAGCTGAAATTACTAGTTTGTCTGAAGATGGAAAATTAACCGAATCGGATAAGCTTTCATTAGAAGAGAAAATTAAACAATTAGAAGTTAAGAAGATTAAAGTAAATTATAGTAATCTGTTCAATAATCGTTCGGTTGAATATCATTTCAAACAAAGAATATTTCCTAGTGACTTTTAAAGCCAAAGCTAAAATGCTTTGGTTTTTTTGTATTCATTTACCAAAAAATTTCTGGAATTTATAGGTGCCATTTCTTTTTTTCTAACATTAAATGTAATAACAGGTCTAGTTTAGATTTTAAAAAATATGAGACTAGGTGGAATGATGGTTAAAAGGCCGATTTATAAGCAGGAATTTCTAAATACGTTTAATTATGCTGATAAGAATTTCGATATTGCTTCGCTTAAAAATCTGATTGAACAATCATTTGGCGAAAATAATGCATTAGACTTTAAAGAAACATTCGTTAGAGAGGATCAAATCGCTAAATTAATTATCGCAATGGCGAACTCTGGTGGAGGATCAATCATTTTTGGCGTAAATGACGATAATCATCCAGTAGGAATTCTCAAAGAAGAGATCAAGGACCCAACTGATTTTCAAAGAAAATTAAATGGTTATTTACCTTCTATTTTAACTTATCACCTTCAACAAATTGATTACGACGAAAATGAAATGTACGGATACTTTAGTGGCAAAACCTTCTTCATTATTTACATCCCCGAACAAAATCGTTATATTCCTTTTATCGCTAAAAGAGGTTCAGATAAATTATTTACGGATAAAATCTATATTAGAAAAAACACTTCAAATGAAACTGCCACTAGCGATGACTTAGAAATTATTTTTAGAAAAAGGTTAATTGAGCAGTATGAAGATTTATCAAACATGAGTCTAAATGAACATATGGAACAATTGAAAGTTCTTTACCGAATCGCTGCAATTAGTGGAGAGACAAGAAAAAACGAAAAGAATAATAAAGAGGATTTTAGTGATTTTATTTCTAAAATGATTGAAAAAAAGAAGCGAAAGATTGAGATTGTGTTGGAGGTTAGTAATATTGAGTGATGGAGATTAAGAATAGAATACTAAAATTATAGGAATGAAGATGACAGGGGAGTATTAGTTTATCTTCATTCCTTATTTTGTATTCCATTTCTACTTTTCTAAATCGCAATTATGTTCATATTTTATTATAGTCGAATTATTAGATTTAATTTTTAAGTTTGCTATATTTTTGTGAAAGAATTATGTTATACCGGTACAATTGCGGTTTTAACTATTTTTATTTTTCACATTAAATTCATAGTTTGCTTAACTTCTGGAATATATTTCATTTTATGATTATGTAAAAGAAGTCGCAAATTTGGAGGTAAAGTGTCATTGACTTTATTTTTATTAATGGGTTTAATTGGCGTGGTCATAATTTTATCGAAGAAGGATCAACTATCAGTTATAATTGACGAAAATCATAAACTGGTCATAAAATTGAAAAATTCTAGTTGGTTTCAAAACTATTGGAAGGCAGGATTTTTCTTATTTGTTATGAATGCAGCATTGTTTTTCATTACACTGCTTATTCTCTTCATTTTAGGGTTTCTCATAATTCCTTTTATGCATTTGCTAGTTATGGTTTTGGCTGTCGTCGGAAGTTTTCTTTTGTGGATGATCGTGAATAAAGCATATCAGGGTACAAATGGAAACCGTTTAAAAATGAGTATAAGCGGAAGTAGTTTTTATGCAGTATTGTCATTTTTGTTTATTTATTGGTTAGTAACTCTAAAACCTTCATATGAAGGTGAAGATCTGATTATGAGTTCAATAGGATTATTAATGGGGATAATCGTTTCGGTAGTAGCTTTTATTTCGTGTTTAATAACTACGGGTTTTACTTTTAAGAGAAAGTTGAAATAAGTAGTCTAATTGGAAGGCCAAAAGTCAGGGAGAACCTTGGCTTTTTAATTTGCACTAATAATTGCTAAAAGCATTATATTCTAGATATTTACTCATGAATTCTTATGGTATTTTGGTGATTTCCTATTAATCTTAGTAAAATGGTTGTAGGTATATATTTTCTATTAATAGTATTCTAAGTGATCTATTTGTAGGTGTATTTAACTAAATAAGAATTTGAAAAGTTAATTTCTATCAATTTATTTTGAGAAAAAAATTGGGTTAATTACATTTGAAAATGATTAAAACTGTTAGAGTGTTTTAATAAAACGTTGATAAATCAGGACGCTAATAACCCAATTGACCAATAATTGAATATTCTTTATATTTTGATAATGTAGAGTGCTTTTTTGAGAGTGGTTTAAATATGAACATTAAAATCGTTTTTAATAGATTCATATTAGAAGTCGCTTTTTTTATTTTATCAGAATAGGAGAGTGTAAGATGACAGGAAAGCCTAAGTTAAATAAGTATGTTACTGCGATGATGACGACAGCTCTTATTGCTGTTCCGACTTTTCAAGCGCTTGCTGCTGGGACAAGCAATGTGAGTTTAAATTCAGCAAATGGTAGTTCTGTTGAAACGAATGTTCAAGGGATTAACGCAAAAGCAAGTACGGGGAAACATGTGATTACGCTTATTACTGGAGATGTTGTAACTGTAACTGAGTTTGCGGATGGAAAAAGTGTGATTAGTGTTGAGCCAGCAGATAAAGCTAGTGGTGGTTCGCACATCATGACGATTAACAAGGATACATATGTAATTCCTCAACAAGCAATGCCTTATTTAGCTTCTGGTGCATTGGATCGAAATTTATTCAATATTACTGAATTAATTGCGGAAGGTTTTGACGATGCTTCTCAAAAGACTTTACCTGTTATTGTACAATATTCAGAGTCAAAAGCTCGTTCTGCAGTGAAGCCAACATTAAAAGCTTCAAAGAAAACACATGAACTTGAAAGTATTAATGGAGCAGCACTATCTGCTGATAAGAAGGATTCGAAAGAGTTCTGGCAAGATGTTAAGAAAAATATACCATCTGCAAGCACTACGAAATCTACAAAATCATTAGTTACACCGGGAATTGAAAAAGTTTGGCTAGATGGACGTGTTAAGGCTACTCTTGAACAAAGTGTTCCACAAATTGGAGCACCTACTGCTTGGAATGCTGGATACAATGGAGCAGGTGTAAAAGTAGCAGTTCTTGACACAGGGATCGATGCTCAGCATCCTGATGTAGCAGGTCAAATAAAAGAAACAAAAAGCTTTGTCCCTGGTGAAGATGTACGCGATTTCCATGCACACGGAACTCACGTTGCATCGACTGTACTAGGTACAGGTGCGGCATCAGGCGGAAAATATAAAGGTGTAGCTCCAGGAGCAAGCTTACTAGTAGGAAAAGTGTTAAGTAATGATGGTTATGGTCTTGATTCATGGATTATTGATGGGATGGAATGGGCAGCACATAATGCCAAGGTTGTAAGTATGAGTTTAGGTAGTGATCAGTCGAGTGATGGCACTGATCCGATGTCTCAAGCTGTTAATAATTTAAGTGCTGAGACGGGCTCACTGTTTGTTATTGCGGCAGGTAATACGGGTCGCGAAGGAATAGGGGCACCAGGAGCAGCGGATGCGGCACTTACGGTTGGAGCAGTTGATAAGTCTGATAATCTTGCTTATTTCTCATCACAAGGTCCACGTTTTGGAAGTGACGGGTTAAAGCCTGATTTAACAGCACCGGGTGTAGACATAACTGCTGCACGTTCTCAGTATTCAAGTCAAGGTAGTGGATCTTATCTTTCTATGAGTGGTACTTCGATGGCAACGCCACATGTGGCTGGGGCAGCTGCAATTCTTTCACAACGTCATCCTGATTGGTCGGGATCTCAATTGAAAGATGCATTGATGAGTACAACTAAAAAACTTGATTATATTAAGCCATTTGAAGGTGGTACTGGACGACTTGATGTTGCAGCAGCAACTTTAGGTGATTTACGTGCGACAGGTTCACTTGATTTTGGTTTCTATGCTTGGCCTCATGATAATGATGCATCGAAAGAGAAAACAATTACGTACACAAATGATAGCGATAAGGCAGTAACGTTAGATCTTTCAGCGAAGATTACCGATAATAACGATGCAGATGCTCCTGCTGGTTTGTTTAAACTTTCAACAAATAAGGTTACAGTTCCAGCAAAAGGTAGTGCAAAAGTGACAGTATCACTTGATCCGAATGCAGGTGCTAGTGGTTCTCGTTACCAAGGTCAAATTTCTGCAAATGTTGATGGTAAAACAATTGTGCATACACAAACGGCTATGATTAAAGAAGAGGAAAGATATCCACTTACTTTAAAAGCAATTGGTCGCGATGGTAACCCAACTCTAGCGTATATTACTTTACTTGGCCCAGATGGTGTTCCAGAGGTTGTTGCAATTGACGGTACTACAGAATTACGTCTAAAACCAGGAACTTACTCTGCAATGTCAATGATGGATGTTGATACTGAAACAGATCATGCTGGTGTTGCTCTAGTAGGAAACCCAGAAATTAACTTGAATGGTCCTCAAACTGTTACTTTGGATGCACGTAAAGCGAATGAAATTACAGCAAACGTACCAAATAAAACAGAAGCAAGCTTTAGAAAAATGGAATATTACCGTGAAGTAGATGGTAATAGTGTTGGCGATATTTATGTGATGCCAGTTACAGTTGATAAGATGTATGCTGAGCCAACTAAGAAAGTTAAAAATGGAAAATTTGCATTTAACACTCGCTGGAGATTGATTGAACCTTACATGACAATTAATTTCAAAGGCAATGAATTAGACGAAATTCCACAAGCTGGAAGTACATTACTAGATGGAAAATACAACTTAGACGCTGTTTATGCAGGTAAAGGTGCACCAGCAGACTATAAAGGATTAAATGTTAAAGGGAAAGCAGTTATCGTTGATCGAAGTGATGAAGTAACTGGTTCAGAGCGTGCTGCAGCAGCATACGCAGCAGGAGCAAAATTAGTTATTACAGTAAATGATGGGCCGAAAGAAATTAGTGAATATGTCGGTATTGAAAACGAAGATTACTCACTTTCAGATTCTCCGATTTCAGTTGTAGCAATTAGCCAAACAGAAGGTAAAAAACTGATTGAAGCTGCGAAATCTAAAAAAGCGAAAATAGACGTAAAAGGTACTCCTAATACGAAATACGTTTATGATCTTGTTGATAACCATGACAATGCAATTCCAAATGATTTAACTTATTCACCAAAAGCAAATGAACTTGCAAAAATTAATGCTCAGTATAAATCGGATCGTCCGACAGCAGGCGGGGAATTCCGTTGGGATATCCCATCTTACAGAACAAATGGTGTTGGTTACCAATTTAAATTAGACTTACCATCAGTACGAACTGAATGGGTTTCTACTCAAAAAGGTACATCATGGTACCATCAAGCTAGCGTATTAGATGCTGCTTGGGAAGTACGTCAACCACTAGCAACATACAAACCAGGACAAACACTTGATGAAGATTGGTTCTCGCCAGTTGCTCGTCCTCGTTTAGGTGATGGTTTCTGGAAGCCGTATCGTACAGGAAACAACTTAGTCATCAACATTCCTGCATGGGCTGATTCTGGAGTAGGAACTACAGGTTCAGAAACAAATTATCCAGGTTCACAAACTCTAAAACTATATCAAGGTTCTAAACTGATTAAGGCAGCGGACGGACAAGCAATTTACGCATTTACTGAATTCCCAACTGCAAATACTCAGTATAAAGTAGTAAGTGATGCTTGGCGCGACCCAGCACGTTTCGATAAATCTGTTAAAACACATACAGAGTGGACATTCTGGTCTAAGCAACAAGAAGAATATAAAACAGATCTTCCATTAATCTCACTAGATTATAACGTAGATACTGACATGAATGGAGATGCAAAATCAGGTCGTTGGATCGATTTAGACTTAAAAGCAGTCCCTGTAGCAGGTGCACCAGGAAACGGTAAAATCAAAGGTGCAACGCTAGAAGTTTCATATGACGAAGGCAAGACTTGGGAAATTGTTGATCTAAATCGTGAAAAAGATGGATGGAAAGCAAGAATCGAAAATCGTAAAAAGGCAACATCTGTATCTTTAAGAGCTAGCGCTTGGGATGATGCAGGTAATAGTATTAATCAAGATGTAATTAAGGCTTTTGGATTGAAATAAGTAGAATGTGAGAGGGCACCTTCCTATTTTAGGGGGTGCTTTTCTTTTACGTTGAATAAAAATTACGAACACTATTTGAACAATATTGATAAAGTTGTGAACTTCGTTGATATAACACTAAAACTCGTTGATATAATACTATTCTTCGTTGATATATTGCTAATAGCCGTTGATAAATTACTTTTACGGAGTTTATTAAGGGATAAAACCATAAATAGTATGTAAACATGGCATGAAAAACGGTCGAAGTGGCTTAATTATCAATGAAAGCTGCACAATTAACGAGTGAAACGGCTCAGTTATGATCAAAGTGCCCCATCAAACCACCTAAATAAACGAAGAAACTCGAAATAACACAATATTCCCCACATAAAAAAGGCACCCTCCAAGTAGAAGGTGCCCCGTAATCATTAAATACCTTGGTCAGCTTTTTCAGCATCCAATAATTCTTGCATGAATTTAAGATTGTATGTATGGCTTTCTTTCAGTCTGCTATGTCTTGTTAGTTTAATTAGATTTTGATAGTAAACAATTTCTTCCTCTAGTGATGAAATGACATTTGTACGATATTCCTTTAATTCTGTTTCGTTCATTTTCATTCCTCCTATTATAGGGATTTAATAATTTAAGTATATCCTTTTTGATTGAAACTATAAATAAATTATTTGTTAATTTTTATTAAATAGCGTGCGACTGTATTGAAAAAAAGACAGGTATGTATTTATTGAGACAAAAATTCAGATTTTGTCATGAAAATTAGACAAAATTGCAAATGGATAATACGGAACATCACTATTTTTACCACTCCATTAATTGGCACACTTATTGCTATTAAGTTTAGTATAGCTTGATATTTTTTGTAGGAGGGTTTTCAGAGGGGTTTAGTAAAAAATACAAAAATGGAGTGTGTAAATATGGATTTATTAAATAGTGTTGTTGCGGTTACAGGTGGAGCGTCAGGATTAGGGGAAGCGACAGTAAGAAATACGGTAGCAAATGGAGGTAAAGCGCTAATTCTTGATTTGAACGTTGAAAGAGGAAATAGCTTAGTTGAAGAGCTTGGTTCTGATAATGTCCTTTTTATTAAAACGAATGTTGCTGAGGAAGAGGAAGTAAAATTTGCTTTAAATCAAGCGGTAGAAAAGTTTAAGAAAATTACAGCTGTAGTAAACTGTGCTGGAATTGGACCTGCTCAAAAGACGCTTGGTAAAAATGGGCCATTTGAATTAGCAGTCTTTAAAAAGGTGATCGATGTAAATTTAATCGGAACGTTTAATGTTATTCGTTTAGGAGCAGAAATTATTGCGCAAAACGAACCAAATGAAAATGGAGAAAGAGGCGTGATCGTGAATACTGCTTCTGTTGCTGCATTCGAGGGACAAATTGGACAAGCTGCGTATAGTGCGTCTAAAGGCGGAATTGTTGGGATGACACTTCCAATCGCTCGTGATCTAGCAAGCTATGGGATTCGAGTTTTAACGATTGCACCTGGGTTATTTTTAACGCCATTACTTGATAGCGCTCCTGACCATGTAAAAGAAGCATTAGGTGCAATGGTACCATTCCCTAAACGGTTAGGTCATCCTAGTGAGTATGCTCATCTTGTTCAATCAATTATTGAAAATCCAATGTTAAATGGTGAAGTCATTCGTTTAGACGGTGCGATTCGTATGCAACCTAAGTAATTAGTAACGATTCAATTTTAATAAATTACATTTTATGAGGTGATTAAAAATGACATTAGTTAAAGTAGAAAAGCAAAATCAAATTGCGATTGTAACGATCGATAATCCTCCAATGAACACGTTGAGTCCAGAGGTAATTACCGAATTAGGTACTACATTTTCAGAACTTAATGCTGACGGTAGTATCTTAGCAATCTTGATTACAGGTGCAGGTGAGAAAGCATTTGTGGCAGGTGGGGATATAAAAGATTTCCCACAAAAAATAGGGAATGCCAATTTAATCGCATCGTTTATGGAAACACATGAGGTGTTTAATCGCATCGATTTTTCTCCTAAGCCAACGATTGCCATTTTAAATGGATATACACTTGGGGGCGGTTGCGAATTAGCCATCGCCTGTGATCTTCGAGTAGCTGAAGAACAAGCAATGATCGGAGTTCCGGAGTGTACACTTGGATTATTACCAGGAGCGGGAGGTACTCAAAGGCTACCGCGTTTAATTGGAGAAGGAAGAGCGAAGGAATTACTTTTCACCGGGGAACATCTTACGGCTAATGAAGCGATGAAAATTGGCCTTGTAAACCGAGTAGTACCTAAAGGTCAAGGATTAGAAGCAGGTCTTCAACTTGCGAAGAAAATTTGTAAAAATGGACCTGTCGCTGTTAGAAATATTAAAAAGGCAGTCGATGAAGGATTGGAATTACCATTTCAAAAAGCATTAGAAAGAGAGGCTGAATTATTCCAAGAGCTTTTTCTAACGGAGGATGCTAAAGAAGGTGTTGGAGCATTCATCGAAAAAAGACGACCACAGTATCAAGGAAAATAATTTAGTAAAAAATAATATGCATTTGTAAAGGGTGACATGAAAAATGGAGCTAGGTTGTTTACATTCACGATTACCTATATATGCGAAAAATAAGCCAAATGACATCGCGGTAGTTTACGAGGATACTAGAAGAACATTCAAGGAATTTTATGAAAGAGTAAATGCTTTAGCTAATTCACTTATAGAGGTAGGAGTTAAAAAGGGATCACATGTCGCAGTATATATGAGGAACCGAATAGAGATGATCGAAATTTTTTATGCGCTTTCAACTGCTGGAGCAGTAGCAGTACCAATCAATTATATGATTGAAGGAAATGATTTACGAACATTAGTGAATAGTTCGGATGCTACACATGCGATTGTTGAAGCTGAACGATTAGAAGCATTTGAACATGTTTTGGATGTTTTACATACGGTCACTAGTAGCTCCACAATCATCGTCGGTGGAAGTCGTAGCTATCCATCATACCATAGCTACGAGCTTTTAGTTGAGCACGGTTGGATCGAACCACCTAATGTTGATGTGACTGGTAAAGACGTTGCCGCTATGATTTATTCATCTGGAACTACGTCCTTACCAAAAGGGATTATGATTACACATGAAATTATGATTTATCGCGCCTTAATGTCGGCAACGGAGTGGAATTTCAATTATAAAGATACTTGGCTAATATCCGTACCGTTATATCATAGTGTCGGAAATTTAGCTTCATTTTACTTAGGGGTAACGGGTTGTAAACTAGTATTAACTAGAGAATTTGAACCAAGTAAAATATTAAATATCATACAGAATGAAAAAATTACAGTGGCATTCTTTGTACCGACACAGTATGTCGTGATGTTGCAGGTTCCAGACTTTGATGATTATAATCTATCATCTCTAAAACTATTGTTATCAGCAGCGGCACCATTAGCAGAATCCGTAAAAAAACGTATTTTAGAAAAATTTAAAACAAGTTTAACGGAATACTTTGGCTGCTCGGAAACAAGCT
Organism: Bacillus sp. AFS002410; assembly: GCF_002556365.1. NCBI lineage: Bacteria > Bacillati > Bacillota > Bacilli > Caryophanales > Bacillaceae > Bacillus > Bacillus sp. AFS002410. Next base: position 12,424 of record NZ_NUEU01000029.1, on the reverse strand, counting down.
TCTTTCTTCAGCTTCGCCCTCGTGACATTTTACATAAAACGAGCAGTATCGGCCATCAATTAGAGGATTTTGAGGTGCGTCTTGTAAATGATGAGGGGCTAGATGTTGGGATTGGAGAAGAAGGGGAGTTTGTTGTTAAGGGAAAAAGTTTATTTAAAGAGTATTACAAACTACCTGAAGTAATGCAGAATTCATTTTTAGCCGATGGTTGGTTTAAAACTGGCGACATGGGGAAAGTGGATGAAGATGGTTTTTATTATTTGCTTGATCGTAAGAAGGATATGATTATTAGCGGAGGCGTGAATATTTATCCAAAAGATATTGAGGAAATTATTTTTACACATCATTCGGTAATGGACTCGGCAGTAATCGGCGTTGTTGATGAGAAGTGGGGAGAAGCCGTAAAAGCGGTTGTTGTTTTAAAAGAAGGATCACAGATTGATGAAGAACATTTGATGGAATATTGTAATCAGAAACTAGCAAAATTCCAACGGATTAAATATATCGAATTTGTCTCCTCATTACCGAGAAACCCATCTGGAAAAATATTAAAAAGAGAGTTAAGACTTAGAGGTTAATATGAAACATTACGATATAAATAAATGATTTCATGTTATAAGAAAAGAGGAATTGTTGTAGTGAACAATTCCTCATTACTATTTAGTCCTTATATTTCTTATGCTTTACAATATAAATTCATTTTTTTATAAAACTGTGAGCGACTAATTCCTAATAGTTTAGCCGCTTCTGTTCGATTCCCATTTGCTAATTGTAATGCCGATTCAATTGCTTCTTTTTCTGCATCATTAATCTTTTGTTTATATTGAATTGTTGTAGAATTAGTTTTCAGCACTTCTTTTGAGTCCTGGCCAAGATTAGATTGAATTTGTATTTCATTTACTGCATCAATTTCATCAATATTACGTATATGTTCAGGTAGATGCTTTAGCTCTATGACTTTACCGTATAAACAATTCATCGCTCTTTCAATGATATTTTCTAATTCCCTAACATTTCCAGGCCATTTATATGCTTTTAGTTTTTTCATTACTTCTGGAGAAATCGTAATATTGTCGATCCCCATTAAATGACTAAACTTTTTGCAAATTGAATTGGCAAGTAGAGGGATATCTTCAATTCGGTTGATTAAAGATGGAATTTGAATCGCAATGACATTTAATCGATAATAAAGGTCTTCACGGAATTCTCCTAAAGCTACCATTTCTTCAAGGTTTTTATTCGTAGCCGCAACGATCCTAACATTTACATTGATTGTCTCAGTACCACCTACACGCTCGAATTCACGCTCTTGAAGTACTCGAAGTAGTTTGACCTGCATTGATAATGGCATATCACCAATTTCATCTAAGAATAAAGTACCATTATTTGCTTGTTCAAATCTTCCTATTTTTCCTCCGCGCTTTGCACCTGTAAAGGCACCATCTGCATAACCAAAAAATTCAGATTCCCAAAGGTCACTCGGCACAGCAGCACAATTTATTTTTACGAATTTTCCGCGCCTATTCGATGAGTTATGAATTCCGCGAGCGAAAAGTTCCTTTCCAGTACCACTTTCTCCTAGTAAGAGTATATTAGAAAATCCATTTGCTACTTGTCTTGCAAACTGTTTTAGCTCTGACATACTTTTATTTTGAGAAATAATATCTTCAAGATCAAATTCCGTTCCATTAAATTTGGAAAGTTCAGTTCGATAATATGAAACTTCTTTTTCTAAAGAATCAAGACGCTTCATGACATTTTTCCAATTGTTTAAATTTCTATAGCGTATATTCCCGACAGCACCAACAATTTGATCCTTATAAACGAGTGGTATTTTTCCAATAAGGCATTGAGTTTTGCCAATTTTAACTGCTTCAATTTGTTCGCCTGTAAATTCACCAGTTAGTGCGGTCTCCAATCTCATTTCAGGAATTTGTTCCTGAACAGGTTGATTTAGTAAGGCCTTTTGAGTGGTGTTAAAGACCTCACAAGCATGTTTATTTGCTAATCGAATAGTTCCTTTATGATCGATTAAAATGTATCCATCATTAGAGGATTCTGTAATCGTTTGTAATGTTTGTTCTAATCTTTTTGTTATTTCAAGTTCGTCCGCAATTGTTTCGTATTCTGTTAATTCTTGAATTAAAATTAGCCCGGCCCAAGAATAATCATAAGCGGAAAGTATGTTACAAGTAACAAGTAATTTTTTTTCATTAATCGTAACATGACGGAGAACAAACTTCTCAGTAGTAAACTCTAGAGATGATAAAATATCGTGTAAATCAGGGAATATATTTTCGAGCGGCATACCAATAGACGTCTCACATGAACGGCCACACATTGTTTCTGCTGCTGAATTCATTACCGAAATCAATCCTTCATGATCAATTGCCAATGCCCCTGTGTGCATATGTCTGAGCAAAGAATTTATCGTATCTCCAAATGCATCAAAGCCTAACCGAGAGGAACGATTAATGTCCGCTTGGGAAAGGATACCTAATACATCATTTTTTTCTGAAACGACGATTGTATTAGCTATTTGGTGCTCCTTTAAGACTTTTGTACTTTCTATTAATCTTTCATTATCAAAGACTGTAATGACATCTCTTAAGAATAATGACTCAATCTTTTCGTTTAACGGAAAATCTTCTAATAAGGCACGATATAGCAAGGAGCGTGAAAAAGCTCCTAAAAGTTGATTGTTTTCATCTACAACAGGAATAATACCAATTTTAAGATCATGAAATATTTGGATAGCTTCACGAAGGGTGCTTGCTTTTGTAAGCGTTTTTATTTTATGTGTCATTGCCTCTCTAACCAACATATTTATCTCTCTCCTAGTTTTTCATTTGATTACATTATTCAATATTAGACATCAAAATCCTTTGAAATTTTACAAATTTTTAGTTTATTTGTGTTTTTTAGAAAACAACTGTCTTAATTTATAGACAAAATTAGTCAGATTAAATTGGTAATTGGGTGAAAATGACTACTTGGAAAATATAGAAGAAAATCATTAATAAACGACTCATCGATCCCTAAAAAACAACTGTTCATAAAATCGGACACTATTACGAAAAAAATGGACATTAATTAAAGAGGATGTCCTAGATTGTAGACAAAAATATGCGACATGAACGGTTGGAGCAATATTAACTAAGATTTTTAGTTTGGCATACATTTTGCTAATTATCTTTATAGAGGAACTTAACTTAAATTTCTAGGAGGTCATTCTAATGTCAAAAGTAGCATCAGAAGGAAAACAAACAACAAGAAGATTTTTAGGAGAAGAGCATCAAATTTTTAGACAAGCTTTTAAAAAGTTTTTAGAGAAAGAGGCAGTTCCTTATATTGATCAATGGGAAGAAGATCGACTAGTTCCGTTAACTTTTTGGAAAAAACTTGGTGAACAAGGATTTTTATGTCCGTGGGCTGATGAAAGATACGGTGGGTTAAACGCAGATTTTGGATACAGTGTTGTGATGACAGAAGAACTAGTCAATATTGGTATTGGCCAATCAGCGGCTATTGGTCTTCATAATGATATTATTATGCCGTATATTCAAAATTACGGAAATGAAGAACAGAAATCACGCTGGATTCCAGGTGCAGTATCCGGAGAAATTATGTCAGCAGTTGCAATGACAGAACCTGGAACGGGATCTGACCTTGCTGCGATCAAAACGACAGCAGTGAGACAAGGTGATTATTTTGTATTAAATGGAGAGAAAACCTTCATTTCAAATGGTATTTTAGCAAACTTAATTATAGTGGCTGTTAAAACAGATCAAAAAGCAGTACCTGGACATAAAGGAATAAGTTTAATTGTCGTTGAGGAAGGAACTCCAGGCTTTAAAAGAGGTAAAAAGCTAAATAAAATAGGTATGCATGCGCAAGATACGGCAGAACTTATTTTTGAGGATGCTTTAGTGCCAGTTGAAAATTTACTTGGTGAGGAAAATAAAGGTTTCTATTATTTAATGGAAAAACTTCAACAAGAAAGACTCATGATTTCAATTACTGCATTAAATAGTGCAAAAAGAATTCTCGATATAACACTGAACTATGTGAAGGAACGCAAGGTATTTGGTAAACCAGTAGGATCATTCCAAAACACGCAGTTTAAATTAGCTGAGCTTGCAACAGAAATTAAGATTGGTCAAACATTCTTAGACGATTTAATAGTCAAACATATCGCGAAAGAAAATGTAGTAACAGAAGTATCGATGTCTAAATGGTGGATTACTGAACTAGCTAAAAAAGCAGCAAATGAATGCTTACAGTTGCATGGTGGATACGGTTATATGGAGGAATACGAGATTGCAAGATGGTATCGAGACGTAGCTGTCATGTCCATTTATGCAGGAACGAATGAAATCATGAAGAGTATTATTGCAGGGAAGTTGGGAATTTGAAGAAAGCTAGAGTTCAAATAAAGAAGCCTATAAAAAGGGGGATTTAGTAATGAATAATAATGTAAAAGTAATTGGAGTAGATATGGTCAAGTTTACGAAGCCGGGTAAACAAGAGCCTTATGAAATGATGGCTTCAAAGGCAATTAGTGGAGCAATTAAGGATGCAGGAATCGATTTTAAAGAAATTAAACAAGCATTTGCTAGTTATGTATATGGAGATAGCACATCTGGTCAAACAGCCTTATACAAAGTTGGAATGACCGGTATTCCAATTATTAATGTCAATAACAACTGTTCGTCTGGATCAACAGCACTATTTTTAGCAAGACAAGCTGTTGCATCGGGTGTAGTTGATTGTGCTTTAGCGTTTGGATTTGAAGAAATGAAGCCGGGAGCATTAGGAAATGTATGGGGAGATCGCACCAATCCGTTGCAATCTTTCCTAGAAAGACTAGATGAATTAGATCCTGGAGCACCTGAAAACACTGGAGCGGCAAGAATATTTGGTGCAGCGGGAACTGCATATGTTCGAAAATATGGTGCAAACCCAGATATTTTTGCAAAAGTAGCAGTTAAAACACGAAATCATGCAGTGAATAATCCATATGCTATTTTTAATACGCCTTTAACAGTGGAAGAAGTATTGAACTCACCAGTTATTCATCCACCATATTTAACAAGATTTATGGCGTGCCCTCCATCTTGCGGAGCTGCTGCAGTTATTGTTTGTAGCGAAGAATTTGCTCGCAAGCATGGGAAACAAGATGCAGTAGAAATAGTAGCTCAAGCGATGGCAACAGACACATTTAAGTCATATGAAGATGAACTTCAGATTGTTGGAGCAGACATGACGCGTAGAGCAGCTAAAGAAGTATACGAAAAATCAGGTATTGGACCGCAAGATGTTGATGTAGTTGAATTACATGACTGTTTTACACCAAACGAAGTTATTACATATGAAGGCTTAGGACTTTGCGGTGAAGGTGAAGCAGAAACATTTATTAATAATGGTGACAATACGTATGGTGGGAAATATGTAGTAAATCCATCTGGAGGATTAATGTCAAAAGGACATCCACTTGGGGCAACTGGATTGGCACAAAGTACAGAACTAGTATGGCAATTACGCGGTCAAGCAGGTCAAAGACAAGTGAATAACGCAAAAGTAGCATTACAACATAATTTAGGGCTTGGGGGAGCTGTTGTTGTAACGATGTATAAGAAGGCTTAATTGCTTTAAAGGGGATTCTTTTAAAATAGTATAGTCGTAAAGTAAAACTTACTAGACGTATCATTCATATACATATGACCGTGATGATCATCATAAAAGTAAGTAAATCATAGATTTGAAGGGAAATATCATTTTATTGAGGTAAAGGAGATAACTTATGAGTCTACTAAATGGATTAAAAATATTAGATTTTTCAACTTTATTACCTGGTCCATATGCAACGATGATGCTAGCAGATCTTGGCGCAGAAGTATTACGCGTCGAATCACCAACTAGACCAGATTTAGTACGAGACGGATATCCACAAGATGGGAAAGATTCAGTTGCACATGGATACATAAACAGATCGAAACAGTCGATTGCTTTGGATTTAAAAAAGGAAGAATCAATTAATATCGTAAAAAAATTAATTGAAGAATATGATATTGTGATGGAACAATTTCGTCCTGGTGTAATGGAAAGATTAGGTTTAAGCTATGAAGAATTAAAGCTGATTAATCCTAAACTAATCTATTGTTCGATTACAGGATTTGGACAAACGGGTCCTTATCGAAATCGCGCAGGACACGATAATAATTATTTATCGATTTCAGGAGTTGCAAGTTATTCTGGACGTAAAAACACCGGACCATCACCAGCTGGGGTTCAAATTGCAGACGTTGCTGGAGGTTCATTACATGGTGTAATCGGGATATTATCAGCTGTTATTTATCGTAACCGAACTGGCGAAGGACAATGGCTAGATATTAGTATGACAGATTGTAGCTTTGCATTAAACGCATTAGCGGGACCAGATTGCTTAATGGGTGGAATTAACCCAGAACTAGAAAGTACAATGCTAAATGGTGGAACATTTTATGATTACTATGAAACAAAAGATGGACGCTACTTTTCTGTAGGGAGTATTGAACCACAATTTAGAAAATTACTTTGTGTAGGAATCGAAAGAGAGGATCTAATCGAACTTAGCTTTAGTTCAAAATCTGAAGATCAGATGGCGTTTAAAGAAGAAGTAAGAAATGCCTTTCTCACAAAAACATTTAACGAATGGAAAGCAATTTTTGAACTTTTAGATGCTTGTGTTGAACCAGTTCTTACACTTAAAGAAGCAAGTGAGCATCCACAAATTGTTGAGCGAAATATGATCGTTGATGTTCCAAAGCCTAACGGTGGTTATCAAAAACAAATCGCAAGCCCAATTAAGTCGAATGTATTTGTTCCTACCTATAGACATATTGGGGCAGGGCTTGGAGAGAATACGGAAGAGACGATTGGTAAATTAGTTTAATTTTAGTAGATGAAAAAGGAGATTCGTAGATTAATCGAGTTTCCTTTTTCAGTTTCTTGAATGGCTCGTAATAAATTAAAAATTGTTAATTTTACTATATTAATATTTTATTTGAAAAATTATCAGAAAAATTGTTGAATTCTGTGTTTTATGGTGGTAATATAGCTACAATACATTTTTTTAGAGAATGGAGGACTTGGTTTAGGAATCATTTTTTTTACCTTTTTACCTAACGTTTGTTAGGTAAGTGTTGTAAGGTGTCACTTAACTCAATGCTAATAAGTGAGTATTTTTTTTATTCTATTACCTAACATGTGTTAGGTAGATGTTGTTGGAATGACATTTAACACCATGCTGAGAAAGGAATATTTTTTTTACCCAATTACCTAACACTTGTTAGGTAGGTGATGTTAGCCGTGATTTAAAATTATTCTAGCAAAAGAAAAAGAGTTCATATTACTAAAAGGGCATTAGTTAAGTGTTATGAGAATGTTGTAAACTATAGATAATACAAAAATATGAGTGAATGAAAGTATTCTTATTTTTTTAACTCATTACCTAACATACATTAGTTAGGTTTTATAGGGGGACTGTATTAACTATGACTACTAAACCAACAAAATCGACAAAAGAAAATATTAAAGAAGCAGCAACAAAGTTATTTGCTAAAAAAGGATATTCAGGAATGACAATTAGAGAAATTGCTAATGAAGTAGGGATTAAGCCACCTTCTATTTACGCTTTTTTTGAAGGAAAGGATGATATTTTTCTAGCTGTCTATAAGGATGCATTAAACGGGCATTTATCAATTGTTGAATCGCAGCTTAAAAACACCCAATCTAAAAAAGTTCAGCTTTATTCAATTTTAAAATCAGCGATCGATTTTCAATATAAGGAGGATCTTAAAGCTAAAATTATCGTACGACTTATGACATCTCCACCAGAGATTATAAAGGAAGATATTATAAAAAGATTCGGTTCAATGGAATTAAATGAATATAAAATTCTTTCCGAAATTTTTAGACAAGGTATTGAAAATGGCGAAATAAAAGAGTCTGATAGTCATGCGTTAGCATTGTCATTCCAATGCATAATGGACGGGCTGTTTTGGCAAATGCACCGACACAGTGAGGAAGAAATTTATGCAAGATTAGATATTACGTTTAATCAATTTTGGAATGGCATTGAAAAATAAAGATTAGTCTACAAATTGGTTAAAAAAATGGGGAGGTTTAGAGAAATGGCAAGTAAATCAACTATTGGAGATGATTATTCACTATCTAGAGTTCCGAAGTCGGCGCGATTACCGATGTGGGATATTATGCTTGTACGAGTTGGTGCTCTAGCAACATTATCTCAGTTTATGTTAGGTGCTTCATTAGGATTTGGGATGACATTTTGGCAGGCGTTTTGGGCGACTATGTTCGGAAGCGTTTTGTTACAAATTGTTAGTTTCCTATTAGGATACGCTGGAGCACGTGAAGGTCTTTCTACTAGTCTATTATCTCGTTGGACTGGATTCGGAAGATATGGCTCCAGTATTATCGGCTTTGTCGTTTCGATTTGTTGTATCGGCTGGTTTGGAGTACAGAACTCCGTATTTGCGAATGGATTAGTCGAGGCAACCAATGGCAAATTAATTCTTCCCGTTGCTGCTGCACTGACTGGAATAGCCGTAACTGCTTTAGTTATTTTTGGATTTAAATTATTAAGTCTAACAGCAAAAGTTGCAGTTCCAGCTTTTCTAATTGTAGTAGGATTTGGTGTTTATAATGTTCTTAGTGATCATTCGATTTTTAGTTTAATAGGATCTCCTCCTCCAGGTGGTGCATTATCAATTGGAGTTGGTGCAACAATGGTTGCCGGAGGATTTATGATTGGTGCTGTAATTACACCAGACTTTAGTCGATTTGCTCGAAGCGGAAAAGATGTTTTTTGGATGACAACGATTGGTACTATAGTTGGAGAATTAGGTGTTAGTATGATTGCTGTATTAATGTCACACGCAGCAAAAACTAGTGATGTTGTTAGTATTATGCTTCAAACATCAGGTTGGATAGGCGCAGCAGTTGTTGTTTTCTCAACAGTAAAAATCAATAACTTGAACTTATATTCTTCATCTCTAGGATTTACAAATATTATCGATACGATTTTTAAAGTAAAAGTAAATCGTGGAATTGTAACACTTGTAATTGGTTTAATCGGAACTTTATTATCTATTCTTGGTATTCTTGATCGATTCGTTGATTTTCTAGTTTTCCTTGGCGTCATGATTCCACCGATTGCAGGTATTATGGTCATTGATTACTTTGTGTTAAAAACTCATCGAAAAGCATTGGATGAAAGTAGGGAGAAGGGAACTTTACCGGCTGAGCCAGAAAGATTTAATCCAGTGACATTCATTGCATGGGCTGCAGGATTTGCAGCTGGATATTTTGTTAAATTGGGTATTCCATCGATTAACTCACTTGTAGTAAGTGGCATCATTTATTACGTTGGAGTTTTAATTTTGAAAGCAATTAAAAATAAACGAGTTGTGGATGAAAAAATTACAGCTTAAAAATTCTGAATGTTGGGGGTATTCTGAAAATGAGAAAGATAGGTAAACAAGAAATTGAAGATATTGCAGTAGGTGCTGCCTTACTAGGTACAGGAGGAGGGGGCGACCCTTACATAGGAAAGCTAATGGCTCTTCAAGCAATTGAAGAATATGGTGAAATTACTTTATTAGATGTAGATGAAGTGCCAGATGATGCATTAGTCGTACCGTCAGCGATGATGGGTGCGCCAACTGTCATGCTAGAAAAAGCACCAAGTGGAGAAGAAGCAATTGTCGCATTTCAAAATCTCGAATCTTATTTAGGTAAAAAAATATATGCAACGATGCCAATTGAAGCAGGTGGTCTGAACTCCATGCTACCTCTTGCACTAGCTGCAAGACTAGGAATACCTGTCGTTGATGTAGATGGTATGGGAAGAGCATTCCCAGAATTGCAAATGGTTACGTTTTATCTTGATGGCGTTTCAGCAACACCAATGGTTCTTGCTGATGAGAAAGGAAATACTTCGGTACTTTCAACGATCAACAATCTATGGACTGAACGAATTGCCCGTGCAGCAACAATTGAAATGGGTGGATCTGTTATGACTGCCATTTACCCGATGTCAGGAAAAAATTTAAAAGATAGTGGAATTCGAAACATCCTTCAGCTTGAAGAAAACTTAGGAAGAGCAATCAGACTTGCTAAACAAAACAACGCAGATCCAGTATCAGAAGCGTTAAAATGTGCAAACGGCTTTGAATTGTTCCGAGGAAAAGTAACTGACATTAATCGAAAAACTGAAAGTGGATTTGCAAAAGGGATCGCTACATTCGAAGGCATTAATGATTATAAAGGAGAAACACTTGAAGTTCGTTTCCAAAATGAGCACTTACTAGCACAAATAGAACAACGTCTACTTTGTGTAACGCCTGATTTAATTGCAGTGCTTGATGCAGAAACAGGACTCCCAATTACAACTGAAGGCATTCGATACGGTGCAAGATGCGTAGTAGTTGGCATTCCTTGTAATCCAAAATGGAGAACGGAAAAAGGAATTGAAACCGTTGGACCAAAATACTTTGGCTACGATGTTGACTATATTCCAGTAGAAGAACTTGTTAAAAAAGGAGTGACATTATAATGAGTACATACAGAATTGGAATCGACGTTGGTGGAACACACACAGATGCAGTACTTTTAGATGAAAACAATCAAGTAGTGTCCGAAACAAAATCACCTACAACAGAAGATGTAGCAACAGGGATTTATACAGCATTAAAGAAAATTATCGGCGATGCGAATGTACCAAGAGAACAAATTAAATACGCAATGCTAGGAACAACACATTGTACAAACGCAATCGTAGAAAGAAAAAGACTAAATAAAATCGCAGCAATTCGGATCGGTGCTCCTGCAACTTTAGCCGTAAAACCGCTAATCGGTGTACCTGATGAACTACGTGCGGCGTTCGGAAAGCATATCTATTTAGTTCGCGGTGGACATGAATTCGATGGAAGAGAAATTGTCTCTTTAGATGAAGCACATTTGTATCAAATTGCGCATGAAATCGAAGGGAAAGTTGATTCTGTAGCAATTACTTCAGTATTTTCACCTGTATCGAAAGAACACGAAGAAAGAGCAAGTGAAATTATGAAGGAAGTTCTTGGAGAGAATGTAGCTGTTTCTTTATCATCAGAAATCGGTTCAGTAGGATTACTAGAACGTGAAAATGCTACGATTATCAATGCCGCAGTTGTGGATGTTGCAAAAACAGCGGCTGATGGATTCATAAATGCATTAAAAAATGAAGGAATTGAAGCAAAAGTATTTTTCGGCCAAAACGATGGCACATTAATGTCCGTAGAATACGCAGTGAAATATCCAATCTTTACAATCGCATGTGGTCCAACGAACTCATTACGTGGTGCATCTTACCTGACTAAAAGCTCAGATGCAATCGTTGTAGATGTAGGTGGAACAACATCCGATGTTGGTGTGTTAATTCAATCATTCCCACGTGAATCTTCACTAGCAGTAGAAATTGGTGGAGCACGCACTAACTTCCGTATGCCTGACCTAATTTCAATCGGACTTGGCGGCGGTACAATTATTCGCATTAAAGACAACGGAGAATTCACCGTTGGACCTGACAGTGTCGGCTATCGCCTTCCAGAAAAAAGCTTAATTTTCGGTGGGGATACTTTAACTACAACAGACGTGGCCGTAGCACTTGGAAAAGTAGAACTAGGCGACGCATCAAAAGTAGCTCATTTAGATAAAGAGATATTAAATAAAGTTTATGCAAAAATGGTAGAGCTAGTTGAAGAAGCAATCGATAAAATGAAAACTAGCGCTGAAGATGTGCCAGTTATTCTTGTTGGTGGCGGTAGCATACTGCTTCCTGAAGACTTAAAAGGAGCATCAGAAGTGATCCGCCCACAACATTCAGGTGTAGCTAATGCAATTGGAGCGGCCATTTCACAGGTAAGTGGTCAAGTAGAACGAATTTACAAATTAGTAGAATTAACGCGTGAACAAGCATTGGAAATGGCAAAAGATGAAGCAAAACAAGAAGCGATTAAAGCTGGGGCAGATCCTGATAATTTGGTGATCGTTGATATTGAAGATGTGCCACTTGCTTACTTGCCTGGTAATGCGACTCGTGTAAGAGTGAAGGCAGCTGGGGATTTGGCGCAGGTTGAGGTTAATGAATTGGTTTGATATTGATTTTTGGGGCACCTTCTTTTTTGGGGTGCCTTTTTTGTGCGTAAAGGGTAGAAGTCTGCTCATAAAGTACATCGTCTTGCTTTATAAATGGGGTCAAACAAATGAAGTTTATGTTTAGTATTCCGAACACAGTGTGAACTTTATTGATAAAGTAGTGAACTTTGTTGATAAACAGCTGATTTTTATTGATAAAGTAATGTTTTTTTAAGTTAGTCTAAAA